>CAJXUJ010000107.1 GCA_913061025.1 uncultured Actinomycetes bacterium
CGGCTAGTCAAGAGTCCAGGTAGTCGCATGGCCCACAGGGTGGATCAGCGAACCCGACCAGCGCGAATCACTATCCACAGGGTCGCTCGTCACCGGGCCGATCGTCCACAGGAAGGCGGGATGATCGATTTTCCGGGAACCATTTGGGACGATGGTGCAGTGAGCGCCCGATTCCTGACGTTGGCCGATGTCGCCGAGACGCTCAGCATTTCCGCTTCGCAGGCCTACGCGCTGGTGCGCTCGGGAGACCTGCCGGCGATCAAAGTCGGGGGACGCGGACAGTGGCGCGTGGAAACCTCCGAACTGGAGAAGTACATCCAGCGCATGTATGAGCAGACTCGGACGTTCATCGAGAGCAATCCAGACGTCAACGCAGATCAGGATCCCTCGAGCGATTTCCAGGATGCGCGCTAGTCGCCGACTTCAACAACCCCATCGGTCGCTTCCATCCGGACCGCATCCACCGCACTCCAGATGCACGTACTCGACCCGGTGCCGTCCGCCAGGCTGATGTGGTCACGTCCGACCCAGGTGAGCACACCGTGGATCTCGTGATTCGCGCACCAGACGGTGACCCGACGCCCCAGCGCCGAGCGCAATTCGCGTCGAGATCCGTCGATTGTGGGCTTGCTCTCGGCGCTTGCATCGTGAAGAACACGCGGCAGGTCGGTGACCGCGGCGATGGAATGAGTCGGCACCACGAAGCGCCACCCAGCATTGTCGAGCATCAAGTGATTATCCGAACGTCGCCTCAGACTTCCTGAGATCACCTGTCCACTTCTCAGCATGATCTGAATAGTCGTCCCAGCAGAAAGCGCCTGCCACCTGTCCGCTGCCGTCACATCTCCCATTTCGGCGACGATGAGCCCGCGGGCTTCGATCTGCACATCGATGTCGTCATCGGATTGAACGCGGCCTGCGGCCTCAAGCCACAGCTGATCAACCGGACTGCCCAAGCCCGGTCCCTCGTTGGCGTCGTGTTGCTCGCTCACCGATCCGGTATTCCCACGAACAGAGCTGGCCAATCACAGCCGCATGACATTGATAGGTGATGTACGTCACGTAGGCCTTTCGGTTTGGGGCTACCTCGGACTGGGAACAACATCAATGTCCACACCCTTGTGCGGGTGCCAGCAGGGACCTTGACAACGCAGCGTCACCTCGGGTGATAATGTCAAATCACAGCAAACAGCATCAAATGAAGGTAAACACAGCCGCTGGCATGGCTGAAAGGGGTCGATCATGGACACGGCAGTAAACAAGCAGCAAGTTCCCGTCCCACACGAGGAATCCCCCCGTCCGGCGCTCCGGGTGATCAACGGGGACAACACATCCCGGGAACGCCAATTGGCACTCCCCCTGGAATGGAAAGTGGGAGGGGTTCCGGCCCAACCCCCGACGCCGGGCTACCTACGGGTGGTTCGCGACGAGGACGAGCAGGCCGAACTGGCCGCAACGGCTCAGGGTCGCCCCCATCCAGTCGCCTGGGCGGCCCAGATGTCGCGGGCTATCTACGAGGTCGCCCTCGGCGAAAGGCCGGCAAAGCAACTGCGTCGGCATATCCAGCGAGATCTGCTCAGCACGCTCGCTATCCGGGGCACCTCCTACGCGCGGCATCCCGCAGCGCGCTCTTCCCACGGAATGGCTCGTCTTCGGCAGGTGCGCGCTGTCCGGTGCTGCCTCGTGGCCCCGGGAGTAGTGGAGGCCTCAGCGGTCCTGGTGGGTGCCGCACGCTCACACGCGGTGGCAATACGGATGGAAGCGCAACCGAACGCGTGGCTGGTTACCGCGATTGACCTGCGGTAACTCGGCCTCGGCCGGCAACTAGGTTCAGCGGCGCTTCTTCTTGCGGTTGTTCCGCTCGGCACGACGCCGCTCGGCCCTCGTGGCGTTCGGGTCGACCTCGACGATGCCCTCGTCCTCGGACTCCATCTCGCCGTGCATAACACCGCCGGACTCATCGGGGGCCGAGTACTCCATGTGATCGGGACGTGACGGGCCCAGTCCCTTTGCCTCGATGGTTGGCGCCGCTTCCTCGGGAGGCGTCGACTGCTGAGCACCCGCGGCAACAGCCGCGGCAATGGCCGCGCCCGCCTCGGAGTCGCTGGCATCCGACAGCACCTCGATCTGCTCGGCAACTTCCGGAGCAACCTGCTGCTTAACCTCGACCTCAACGTTGAACGCGTAGCCGACGGTCTCTTCCTTGATCGCGTCCATCATGGCCATGAAGAGGTCGTACCCCTCGCGCTGGTACTCAACCAGCGGGTCGCGCTGAGCCATCGCACGCAGGCCGATGCCATCGCGCAGATAGTCCATCTCATACAGATGCTCGCGCCACTTGCGGTCCAGCACCGTAAGGATCACCTTGCGCTCGAGTTCTCGGGTGACCTCTTCGCCGAGCTCTTCTTCTCGTCGACTGTAGGCCGCCTGAGCATCCTCAACGAGCGTTTCCGACAGGAACTCCGCACTCAAACCCGCACGACCCCCACCGGATTCATCCTCAACCTGCTCGATGGTGACGGACACCGGGTATAGCTGCTCGAGGGCGGTCCACAACTGCTCGAGGTCCCAGTCCTCCGGGTAGCCATCGGCGGTTGCCTGGGATACGTAGCTTTCCACCGTGTCGGTGATGAAGGATCGAATCTGATCCTCGATGTCCTCACCGTGCAAAACGCGCTTGCGCTCGTCGTAGATGACAAGGCGCTGGCGGTTCAGAACGTCGTCGTACTTCAGAACATCCTTGCGGATCTCGAAGTTCTGCGCCTCCACCTGCGTCTGCGCCGAGCGAATGGCGTTCGTGACCATTTTCGCTTCGATCGGGACATCGTCCGGCACGTTGAATCGACGCAGGAAGGAATCGACCATCTCGGACTTGAACAAGCGCATGAGATCGTCTTCGAGGGATAGGTAGAACTGCGATTCACCGGGATCGCCCTGACGACCAGAACGACCCCGCAACTGGTTATCGATGCGACGGGACTCGTGCCGTTCGGTCGCGAGCACGTAAAGGCCACCGAGGGTGATGACCTCATCGTGCTCGGCCTTCACCGCCGCTTGGGCCTGGCTCAACGCCTCGGGCCAGGCTGCTTCATACGCCTCGGGATCTTCGATCGGAGACAGCCCCCGCTGGGTCAGCGCCGCGGCAGCCATGAACTCAGGGTTGCCACCAAGCATGATGTCGGTGCCACGACCGGCCATGTTGGTGGCGACCGTCACCGCTCCTCGCCGCCCGGCCTGGGCCACGATCGCGGCTTCCCGCTCGTGGTTCTTGGCGTTCAGGACTTCGTGCGGGACGCCGTTCTTCTTGAGTTGAGCCGAGAGGTACTCGGACTTCTCGACGCTGGTCGTACCGATGAGGACCGGCTGACCGGTGGCATGCCGCTCGACAACATCTTCGACAACGGCGTTGAACTTGGCTTCCGCCGTCCGGTACACGAGGTCGGGCTGGTCGACACGAACCATCGGACGGTTCGTGGGGATCGGCACCACACCGAGGTTGTAGATCTGGTTGAACTCCGCCGCTTCGGTCATCGCCGTGCCGGTCATTCCCGAGAGTTTGTTGTACAGGCGGAAGAAGTTCTGCAGCGTGACCGTCGCCAGGGTCTGGTTCTCGGCCTTGATCTCGACGCCTTCCTTGGCCTCGATCGCCTGGTGCAGCCCCTCGTTGTAGCGACGTCCCTTGAGGATGCGACCCGTGTGCTCGTCGACGATCACCACACCGCCATCGAGGATGACGTAATCGCGGTCCTTCTTGAACAGCTCCTTGGCGCGGATCGCGTTGTTCAGGAATCCCACAAGCGGGGTATTGACGGTGTCATAGAGGTTGTCGATGCCAAGCTGGTCCTCGACCTTGTCGATAGCGGATTCCAGAACACCGATCGTGCGCTTCTTCTCGTCGACTTCGTAATCGGTGTCCTTTTCGAGAATGCGTGCGATGCGTGCGAATTCCGAGTACCAGGCGGTGGGTTGATCGGCGGGACCGCTGATGATGAGCGGGGTTCGAGCCTCGTCGACGAGAATCGAGTCAACCTCGTCCACCACCGCGAAGTTGTGGCCACGTTGGACCATCTCGGACTTGGACCAGGCCATGTTGTCGCGCAGATAGTCGAAGCCGAACTCGTTGTTCGTGCCGTAGGTGATGTCCGCTGCGTACGCGATGCGTCGCTGCGCCGGGGTCATCTGGCTGACGATCACACCCACCTCAAGGCCCAGGAAGCGATGGATGCGACCCATCCATTCGGCATCGCGCTCGGCGAGGTAATCGTTCACCGTCACGACGTGAACCCCATCGCCCGACAGTGCGTTCAGGTACGAGGGAAGCGTTGCCACGAGGGTCTTGCCCTCACCGGTCCGCATCTCCGCGATATTGCCGAGGTGGAGGGCAGCCCCACCCATGATCTGGACGTCGTAATGGCGCTGGCCGAGGGTCCGGCGGGCGGCTTCGCGGACGGTCGCGAAAGCCTCCGGCATGAGGTCGTCGAGGCTTTCACCTTCGGCGTATCGGGCCTTGAACTCATCGGTGAGGCCGCGCAGTTCCTCGTCGGTGAGGGAGATGTAGTCATCCTCGATCGCGTTGACGGCCTTGGCCACCGATTCCAACTTGCGGAGGGTCTTGCCTTCTCCCGCTCGCAGGATCTTGTCGAGCACTCCCACGTTGCGACCTTTCGACGCGGCCGCGACTCCGCGACCCTGATGTGCGGGCTTGGGCACCCACTCTGACTTCCCCGGACGTCTCCGGCGACCTAGCCCCGCAATCGTAGACGTCGCTGGAAGACTGAGCCGCATGGCGTCCGTTGACCAGGTCAGGCTGAGCGATGGTCACGTCCTCGTGAAACCTCAGTCCGAGGTCGACGGCGCGCTGACCTGGACGGTCTACCGCTCAGGATCCGAAACG
>CAJXUJ010000108.1 GCA_913061025.1 uncultured Actinomycetes bacterium
CGGCCTTCGACCATCGAGGTACCGAGTGTCCCGGCATTGAAGTTGATGAATCCCTCGTGCATCACGACGGTTCCTTCCGCCACGTGGGCTCCGAGGCGCACACGGTCAGCGTCAGCGATCCGAACTCCGCTTGGGACTACGTAGTCGACCATGCGGGGGAATCGGTCCACGCCGAACACCGTCACGTGCACGCCCTTCGCGCGGGCGCGCAGTTGCACGTCGGTAAGCCGATCGGGGGCGACGGGTCCGAGGTTCGTCCACGCGTTCAACGGAAGTTTGCCGAAGATGCCATCCAGGTTGATGGTTCGAGGTTTCACCAGTCTGTGCGAGAGGAGATGCAGGCGTAGGTAGGCATCCGCCGCGTCGACAGGAGCCTCGGCGAGATCGTTGATAACGGTACGTACGGTCATGATGCGGACCCCGCGTAACTCGTCACCCTTCGTGCCAGCGTCGAGATTCGGGACATCAATGGGATCGGCGGCCAGGGTCGGTTGGGGGTACCAGACGTCGAGAATGTCGTCGCCGTCCATTGTTGCCAAACCCAAGGCCGAGGCCGGACCGGAAACGGGGGTCAGTTGCTCTGCGATCGATTGGCTGCTCACCGGGCTACCGTATCCACGTGGCTCTCGATCTCTCGGTGGACGTCGTCGAACTCACGGCGGCGCTCGTCGACATCCCCAGCGAATCGCATCACGAACATCACCTTGCGGACCTCGTCGAGGAATCTCTCAGCTCCTGCGCTCACCTCGACGTGCGCCGCTCGGGTAACGCGGTTATCGCCGAGACCCGTCGCACTACCCCGTCGGTCGTGATCGCCGGTCATCTGGACACCGTTCCGGAGGCGGGGAACCTGCCCCATCGTCTCGACGACGGCAACCTCTACGGCCTCGGATCGTGTGACATGAAGGGCGGGGTCGCGGTCGCGTTGAAGTTGGCACACGATGTTGTGAATCCGCGGGTGGGCGTCCGGTTCGTCTTCTATGACTGCGAGGAAGTCGCGGCCGTCCACAACGGACTCGCGCGCCTGGCCCAGGAGGACCCAGCGGTCTTGGAGGCCGATCTCGCCATCGTGATGGAGCCGAGTAACGCCGTCATCGAGGGAGGCTGTCAGGGCACCCTCCGGGTCGAGGTTCGGGTTCCGGGCGAGCGTGCCCATAGTGCCCGGTCCTGGCAGGGGACGAATGCCATCCATGGTGCGGGAGAGATCCTCGCGCGCCTTGCGGGCTACACGCCTCGCGAGCCCAAGGTCGACGGACTCACCTACCGCGAGGGTCTGAACGCCGTCGGCATTAGGGGAGGGGTCGCGGGAAACGTCATCCCGGATGAGTGCGTCGTGACGGTGAACTATCGCTTCGCCCCGGATCTTTCCGTCCCCGAAGCGATCGCCCATGTGCAAGGAATTTTCGAAGGTTTCGATGTCACCGTTGTCGATGAGGCCCCCGGTGCGCGCCCTGGACTCGATCAACCGGTCGTCGCGAGTTTCGTCGAGGCAATGGGTGGAGAAGTCGAACCGAAGTTCGGGTGGACGGACGTTGCTCGCTTCTCAGCGGCCGGAACCCCGGCCCTCAACTACGGACCCGGGAACCCGACGATCGCCCATACCGTCGATGAGCACGTGTCCGTTGGTGAAGTGCGGTCAGTCTTGGCCAGCCTCGACGGGTGGCTTCGAGGCAATGGCTAGGGACTGCGTATGACGAAGTTGAATATCTGCGTCTTCTGCTCCTCCAGTGACCACATCGATGCCCGTTACCTCGAGTTGGCCGACGACGTAGGCAGAGCCATCGGTGAGAACTCGTGGACATGCGTCTCCGGAGGCGGCTCGGTCTCGATGATGGGTCGCCTGGTGCGATCCGTCCGCGCGCACGGTGGCCACACCATCGGCGTCATCCCGCAGGCGCTCAAGGATCGTGAGGTGGCCGACCTCGACGCAGACGAACTCGTCGTCACGCACGACATGCGCCAACGAAAAGGGATCATGGACGAGCGATCAGACGGGTTCCTCGCGCTGCCGGGAGGAATCGGGACGCTCGAGGAACTGATGGAAGTGTGGACGTCGCGATCGCTCACGATGCACGACAAGCCGGTGGTGGTCCTCGATCCGTGGGACGACTACGCACTGCTACGCGCCCAGGTGGCTGCTTGGGTGGACCGAGGCTTCGTCAGTCAGGCGAGTGTGGACCGCGTGCACTGGACAACCACCGTCGACGAGGCACTCGATGCTCTCAGCGATTCGGGAATGTCTCGCGAAACCTCCGTGATGGAATGACGGCATGACCCTGCTCTTCGTCGTCGTCGGTATCGCGGTGATCGCCGGGGCCTTCTGGTTCGCCGTTGGTCGCCTCGACGCCGAACTGCCCGATGCGACCAGCGATCTCAAGCCCGACGAGCGCGGCGGCGAACCCGCGTTCGATGTTGTCCTCCGGGGATATCGGATGGATGAGGTCGACGCAACGATCGCGAAACTCCAGGAACAGATCGACGAACTCAAGAAGGGCGGACAGCGCCGGTGACCGTTCACCTATCGCTTGACGTCCTCGTGAACGCTCCACCCGAGTCAGTCTTCGATGCGTTCACCCAATGGTCCGAGCAGGGTGAGTGGATGACGGGCACCCGGGTCGAGGTCCGGCGCGGCGATGGCCAAAGCCCACATTCCGAGATCGCCGGGTGGACAGGTCTGGGGCCCCTTGGCTTTTCGGACACCATGACCATCACCCGCTGGGAGCCGCCGTACCGGGTGGACGTTGAGCACACCGGATCGGTTGTCCGCGGCACGGGAACGATGCAGGTTCTCGCCCTGCCCGATGGTCGCAGTCGCCTCGTGTGGAGCGAGGGGCTCGAATTGCCCCTCGGAGCCGTCGGTCGCGCCGGGTGGCCATTGGCCAAGCCGGCCTTCATGGCGGGGGCCAAGCGGTCGCTGCGTAAGTTCGCGTCCCTAGTCGAGACCGGCACCCTGCCGCGCTGAGTCTCGCGCGACCCGGGATAATAAGGACCTACACGCTGGCGCATGGGCGCGAGTTGAGCTTTCCCGGGGCGCTTTCCAGGCGTTTCGAGATGACGACCGGAAGGGGACGGATATGGCCGCGATGAAGCCGCGGACGGGCGATGGCCCGCTCGAGGTGACCAAGGAGGGTCGGGGTTATGTCATGCGGGTGCCCCTCGAGGGAGGCGGCCGCCTGGTCGTCGAGTTGAACGCCGAAGAGGTCAAGAACCTCGGTGAGGCGTTGACCGAGGCGCTTCCGTAGGTCGGCTACCGACCGGAACCCCTCGCGCGCGGCTCCTAGTCGCGGCGCACGAGACAGGCGACGAGCGACCCATCGCCCTCGGTTAGCAAGCTCGGGACCCAGTCGCCGTCTTCCTTCACCAACGCCGCTGTTTCCTTCACCGCAGATGCTTCGGCATCGCGTCGGGACGGATCGGCGACCATTCCGTCCTCACCGATTCCGATAAACGCAACGACGCCTCCGATTCTCAACAGCCGCTTGGCCTGGGCGAGGATCGC
This sequence comes from uncultured Actinomycetes bacterium, assembly GCA_913061025.1. Lineage (GTDB taxonomy): Bacteria > Actinomycetota > Actinomycetes > S36-B12 > S36-B12 > S36-B12. The sequence goes on from CAJXUJ010000108.1 coordinate 3,500, forward strand.
CGGGTATTCGCTTCGGTCGGAGTCGACGACGACGACGTCATACGCGCCATCGGACATTCGAGGAAGCACGTCCAGCGCCCGGCCGGCGATGAGCCGGGCCCGCGAGGTTTCGTGACCCAGCGCCTGCAGGGTTTCCCGCGCGTATCGCTGATACTCGGCCTCGGTATCGATGCTCGTGAGCATCCCTCCGGGCGTCATGCCGGCGACCAGCGCTGCTCCGGAGACCCCCGTTCCCGTTCCGACCTCCACCACGGCCTGGGCCTGCAGGCTGGAGGTCAAGAACGTGAGGAATCGGGCGGTGGCCGGGGATACCGAGGAGATACCGAATTCCCGGGCGCGCTCTCTGGCGCTGGCCACGGGGGCTTCATCCGCGAGCCACCCGTCGGCGAAATCAGTGAAGGCAACAGGGCTCGAAGAATTCGATGACATGGCGCGCCTCCCAAAGCCTGCCCCCGCGGATGTGCTCGGAGGACGAGCGCAGCCTAGCCTTAGGTGACAACGCGTACGTATCAGTGAGGAAGGCGGCCCGGCTTCGTGGACGACCAACGCTCCCCTGAAGGCGAGAATCCGAATCAGGATTCACCGCCCGAACCTGCGCGCTACCCCAACTTCGTGGCGTACGGGGCATCTCCGCCCCCGCCTCCCGGTTCGAACCCCCCGTACTCAGCGGCGTCCCCTGATCCCCGGTCCAACCCGTACCCGAACGCGAGTCCCTACCCGTATTCCGGTCAGCACGCACAAGCGCGCTCCAAGTCGGGCGTGGGACTGCTCGGGGTCATCGTGGTCGCCACCGTCGTCTCTCTGGTGGTGGGAACGTTCGCCGGCCTCGCCGGATATGTGATCGGCCGTGCCGTCGACTCCTCGACTCCCACGACGGCTGCCGCTCCAGCGCCGCAGCCGTCGACCATCGCCTCAGATCCGCTGCCACCGGACGCGATCCCGGAATCGGTTGCCGAGATGGTGGCGGCTGTTTTGCCGGGCGTGGTGTCGATCGCGATCGAAAACAACGGTGACCAAGGCAGTGGTTCAGGATTCGTCATCCGGCCGGATGGCTACATCCTGACGAACAACCACGTGGCTGCTCCTGCTGCAGACGGTGGCACCCTCACCGTGTTCTTCGAAGATGGCGAGAGCGTCGAAGCCGAGATCGTCGGACGCAACTCCGCCTACGATCTGGCAGTCCTCAAGGTCGACGCACAGGATTTGCCCGTGGTGCGTTTGGGTGATTCGGATCAGGTAACCGTGGGTGACGTTGCCATTGCGATTGGTGCTCCGCTCGGTCTCGAGGGGACCGTCACTGCGGGCATCATTTCCTCGCTCGACCGTGCGGTCACCGCCGGTGGACAGGG
>CAJXUJ010000109.1 GCA_913061025.1 uncultured Actinomycetes bacterium
GCGGTGGATCGGTGTGCGGGAGCGGGACGCGGCAGCGCGTGATTTCTCTGGTCAGACACCTGAGCGCGATCGTGATCGATTGCGGCGAGAGGTGGAGCACCACGCCGACGCCGCGACTGTAGGTGGTTCCACCAGCGATGTACCCAGCTGGGTTGATCTCGCCTCAATGTTCGCCCGGCAACCGTTCGTGTCTTCACCGCAGTTGCTGGCCGACGCCGCACGTGAGCGACGAGGTCGCGATCTCATCCTGTGGTGCGCGGCACGGCTGGATGAGGCTGACCGTCGATCTCTGTTGGACGGTCTCCTGGCCGCTTTGCGCTCGACACCGGACGGCGCGGGTGCCCATCTTGCGGCAGCCACGAGCGTTGTCGCCTGGTTGTGTGGAGATGGTGCCCGGGCGAACCTTGCGGTCGAGCGTTGTCTCGCCGAGGACCCGGAAAGCACGATGGGTTCGCTGATCGACCAAACGATTGCCCATGCGATTCCGCCAGCGCAGGTTCGGGCGATGTTCGTGGGTACGCCGTTATCCGTTCTTGGACTCGCCGAGGGTCTTCTGGACGAGGGTTTCACCCGTCGCTATAGTCCTGCCTAGGTCAAGAGTTCCAGCGTCAAGCCCCGGCTTGCTGGACGGCAACCCTCCAACCGCGGTGGGGTGCTCCGGTGGGGACCTGGCCCGATATCGGGCAAGCGCGGGTCTTGCGCAGGGCAAGGCCCCGGATGGATGCGAGGTCTGACATGCGCTGTACCCGTTTCATGTTGTGACGCATCGAGGGTTCCGGATTGATGTCCGGTTCCCTCGAGCGAACCACGGCGAGCAGTCACTCGGGGCTGCACCGCGAACCACCGGTTCGCGAATCCCGACACACCCATCATTCAGTAACGACTAAGGAGAACCCCATGAGCGAAGGCTGGTCCTTCGAAACCAAGCAGATTCACGCAGGACAGTCACCGGACAGCGCGACCAACGCGCGGGCGCTGCCGATCTACCAGACGACGTCCTACACCTTTAACGACACCACGCACGCGGCGAACCTGTTCGCGCTCAAGGAACTGGGCAACATCTACACGCGGATCATGAATCCCACTCAGGCCGTGGTCGAGGATCGCATCGCTGCGCTCGAGGGCGGGGTCGGCGGACTCTTGGTCTCCAGCGGCCAGTCGGCAGAGTTCCTCGCGATTGCGAATGTGGCCGAGGTTGGTTCCCATGTGGTGGCAAGTCCGAGCCTTTACGGCGGAACGGTGAACCTGTTCCAGCACACACTCCCGAAGTTCGGCATCGAGGTGACCTTCGTCGACGACGCCAACAATCTGGATTCGTGGCGTGCCGCGGTGCGCCCGAACACCAAGGCATTCTTCGGCGAGTCGATTGCCAACCCACTCAGCGAAATCCTTGATATCGAGGGCATTGCGGGTGTGGCTCACGAGGTGGGTGTCCCGCTGATCGTTGACAACACCGTCGCCACCCCGTACTTGATTCGTCCGCTGGAGTGGGGCGCCGACGTGGTTGTGCACAGTGCAACCAAGTACATCGGAGGGCACGGCACGGCGATTGCCGGGGCCATCGTCGACGGCGGCAGCTTCGACTACAGCCAGTACCCCGATCGTTTCCCGGGCTTCAACACTCCCGACGACTCCTACAACGGACTGGTCTACGCACGGGATCTCGGCCCTGACGGTCTGTTTGGCGTGAACGTCGCGTTCATCATGAAGGCGCGCGTTCAACTGCTGCGCGATCTCGGTGCTGCAGCCGCGCCGTTCAATGCCTTCCTGCTGTCCCAAGGCCTCGAGACGCTGAGTCTGCGGGTTCAACGTCATGCGGACAACGCTCAGGCCGTGGCCACATGGCTTGAGGCGCGGGACGAGGTGGAGAAGGTCAACTATGCAGGCCTGGCCTCAAGTCCGTGGCACTCCCTCGCAGAGAAGTACGCACCTAACGGTTGCGGTGGCGTCCTGAGCTTCGAGATCGCCGGAGGGCTGGAAGCCGGCCAGAAGTTCGTCGAGGGACTGGAACTGCACAGCCATGTGGCGAACATCGGCGATGTCCGATCCCTGGTTATCCATCCCGCGTCCACGACGCACTCGCAGTTGTCGCCCGAGCAGCAACTTGCGGCTGGAGTCACTCCGGGCCTCATCCGCCTCGCGGTTGGCTTGGAGGCGTTGGACGACATTCTCGCCGACCTCGATGCCGGTTTCCGATCGGCGAAGCAGGCCTGAACGTGACAGACGGATCCATCGACTACACGGGTCTCCCTCCCGCCAGCGCTGCCTGGCGGGAGGGAGACCCCGTCGGTGATCGACGGTTCCTCACCGTGGGGGATGTCCGAACCGAGTCCGGGGTAGTCATCCCGGACGTCACGGTTGCCTACGAAACGTGGGGCGAGCTGGCCGATGACGGTCACAACGCCGTATACGTCTGTCATGCATTGACCGGCGATTCGCACGTCACTGGCCCGGCCGGTCCCGGACACATCACTGCGGGCTGGTGGTCGGGTCTTGTCGGACCGGGGCGCCCAATCGACACCGATCGGTGGTTCGTGGTGTGTGCGAACGTGCTCGGCGGCTGCCAAGGAACCACCGGGCCGGCTAGTACCGCTCCTGACGGACAACCGTGGGGGAGTCGATTCCCGACGGTCACGGTCGCCGACATGGTCGAGGTGGAGCGTGCGCTGACCGATGAACTCGGTATCGATGAGTGGGCGATGATGCTCGGCCCGTCCCTGGGCGGGATGCGCGTGCTCGAGTGGATGGTTCGCTACCCGGAACGGGTTCGCGGCGGGCTTGTCCTGGGTTCGACGGCGGCGGTGACCGCCGACCAGATCGGGACCCACACCGCACAGATCGAGGCGATCCGCATGGATCCCCGCTTTCGCGGGGGTGATTACTACGACGCGGAGCCCGGCGACGGACCCCATCGCGGCATGGGTGTTGCCCGCCGAATCGCGCACCTCACGTACCGCAGCGAGACCGAACTAGACCTTCGCTTCGGTCGAGGTGCGCAATCGTCGGAAGATCCCTACGGGTTTATGGCCACCGGTGACTCAGCCCCTACGGATCCCTCAACCCGGGGCAGATTCGCGGTGGAGTCCTATCTCGATCACCACGCGGACAAGCTCGCCCGGAGATTCGATGCGAACACGTACATCGCGCTCACCGAGGCCATGACCCTGTTCGATCTTGGTCGTGGACGAGGTGGGGTCGCGAGTGCACTCTCCACGATTCACGCGCCCCTCACGGTTGTGGGTATAGACAGCGATCGCCTCTTTCCGCTCCGCCTACAGGCCGAACTTGCCGAACTCACACCGGGTGCAGACGAGTTGCACGTTCTGCGATCCCCATATGGGCACGACGGATTCCTGGTCGAGGACGAGCAGGTCGGCGCATTCATCGACCATGCCCTCGACCGCGTGCGTGCAGGTCATGGGAGAAATCGCTCCTAGGAATCGTCGTCGTCGGGCATCACAGGCCGCGAGTGTGGAACGATCGAAAACGTGCTGGCGAACTACGACCTATCCCTGCGTATCTCGAAGGCTGAAGAGGCTGAACTCTTAGCAGCCGAGCAGCGGCGCCTTTTGATGCTCCGTTTGGTGGACGGCGGAATTTTCGACGGCTCCGGGATTCTCGGACCCCCAATTTGCATTGTGTTCGAAGGTTGGGATGCCTCGGGCAAGGGAGGTGCGATTCGCCGATTAGTGGCTCCGTTGGATCCGCGGCACGTACGTGTTGCCTCGGTCGCTGCTCCCACGGCTGATGAAAAGCGACACCATTTTCTGTCTCGGTTCTGGCCATCGTTGCCGGGGTGGGGCGGCATGGCCGTTCTGGACCGAAGTTGGTACGGACGGGTACTGGTCGAGCGGGTGGAGGGTTTTGCCACCGAGGAGCAATGGCGGCGGGCATACGAGGAGATCAAGTCCTTCGAACGGACCCTCACCGACGAGGGCATGGTCATCATCAAGTTCTGGATGCACATCAGCTCCGAGGAGCAACTCCGGCGCTTCCACGCCCGAGAGAAGAGCATTCTCAAACGGTGGAAACTCACCGAAGAGGACTGGCGAAATCGGCACAAATGGAATGAATACGAGGACGCCGTCAACGAGATGCTCGAGAGAACCGACACCTCGTACGCGCCGTGGACGGTTGTGGAAGCTGAAGACAAGCGTTACGCGCGGGTCAAGGTCCTCCAGACGGTCACCGAGCGAGTGGCACGTGCACTCATCGATGCCGGCCTCGATGTTCCTCGTGAAGCAATTCCGCCAGGAGTTATCCACAGCGACGACTAGGGGCTTCTCCGATGCGGGGATGGTTCGTAGCGTCGAAGCATGAACCCATCCCGGACTCGAACGTTGCGGCCACGGCAACCTGCGACGACTCTCGCGGTGTTGGTTGCCGTCTTGGGCATTCTGGCCACGTTGCTAGCCGGTTCGGCTACAGCCGTAGAGGTCATCGGAGATGATGAACAGGACCGCTTCGTTGGCAGTGGTGCGGTCTTTCTGCCCCGAACCGTGTCCGGGTCGGCTCGCGTGACCGCGGCGACGTGTCACGGCTGCCGGTGGAAGGTCACGACTCCCTGTCTGCGCAGCGACGAACACAGCGACGCCGGTTGTCGGGGGAGCATCTTGGGGTGTCCGCAGGGGCGGGAAATCGGGCGTGCCTGGCTGGCGCGTCCCGGAGGAGATTTCGAGCCGGTCGGGCTGTTCTGCCCCACGGACGGAGAGGTCACCGCGGTGGCGGACATGAATGTCCGCGTCGCCGGATCGATGGCCAGGAACGTTCCCGCTTTGGCCCCTGTTTGTTCGCCTCACCGTGGAGTGGTGGTGGGTATCGATCTGCACTGTCGCTCAGGACA
>CAJXUJ010000110.1 GCA_913061025.1 uncultured Actinomycetes bacterium
TTCCTTCGAGCTCGTCGAGTTCCTCGTCCTCGGCTTTCTCACCGCTGCGCGCAACGGCCACAACCGAGTCCTCGTCACCCAGACGCATCATCGTCACACCCATGGTGTCACGGCCGGACGGCCGGAGTTCGGAGACCGCGGTCCGAATGACCACACCGTTGCTAGCAATCGCGAAGATCTGATCATCGGAATCGCACACCATCGCTGCTACCAGCGAGCCGCGCTTCTCGTTGATCTTCATTGCCCTCACGCCCAGGATGCCGCGGCTGCGAGCCGTCCACTCGTCCTCGAGCGTGCGCTTAGCGAAGCCGCCATCGGTGATGGTCACCACGTGCTGACCCGGACGAACCACATCCATGCTCAGTAGCGAATCGCCTTCACGGAATCGCATGCCGATAACACCCTTGGTGTCACGGCCCATCGGGCGCAGGATTTCATCGCTCGCTGTGAAGCGGACGCTCATGCCCTTGGTCGACGCAAGGAAGATGTCATCCTCCGCAGAGACCAGTCGCGCTCCGATCACCTCATCGTCTTCACCGAGGTTGATCGCGATGATTCCGCCCTGACGGTTGGTGTCGTAGTCACTGAGCTTGGTCTTCTTCACCAGACCGCTGCGGGTGGCGAGCACGAGGTAGTCAGCGGCGTCGTAACCAGGAATCGATAGCACCGAGGCAATCGACTCATCCGGGCGGAACGCCAGCAGATTCGCAACGTGCTGACCCTTCGCATCCCTACTCGCGTCCGGGAGTTGGTAACCCTTGGCCCGGTAGATGCGCCCCTGATTGGTGAAGAACAGCAACCAGTTGTGGGTGCTGGTGACCATGAAGTGCTCAACCACATCGTCTTGACGTAGTGCCGCGCCTCGGACGCCGCGCCCACCACGACGCTGTGCTCGGTAAAGATCCGAGCGCGTGCGCTTGGCGTAACCGCCGGCGGTGATGGTGACAACGACGTCTTCTTCCGCAATGAGGTCCTCGTCGGTGACATCGCCGTCCCAGGGCAGGATCTCGGTACGGCGGTCATCGCCGTACTTATCGACGATCTCGCCGAGTTCCTCGGACACGATCGAACGCTGACGTGGCTCGTTGCTGAGGATGTCGTTGTAGTCGGCGATCTTCGCCATCAGATCGTCGTACTCGTCGATGATCTTTTGGCGCTCCATCGCGGCCAAACGACGTAGCTGCATGTCGAGGATCGCTGTTGCCTGGAGTTCGTCGATCTCCAGGAGCTCCATCAATCCGGTGCGAGCATCTTCAACTGTTGCGCTCGCACGAATCAATGCGATGACCTCGTCGAGTGCATCGAGCGCCTTGAGGTAACCGCGCAGGATGTGGGCGCGCTCCTCGGCCTTGCGGAGCCGGTAGCGGGTCCGACGTTGGATGACCTCGATCTGGTGAGCAATCCAGTAGCGAATGAACTGCTCAAGGGTGAGCGTGCGCGGCACACCATCGACAAGAGCCAGCATGTTCGCGCCGAAGTTGTCCTGCAATTGCGTGTGCTTGTAGAGCTGATTCAGCACAACTTGGGCTACGGCATCGCGCTTGAGTTCGATGACAAGACGCATACCCGTACGTGACGACGAGTCGTCGCGCACGTCGGAAATGCCGGTGAGCTTGCCGTCACCCACGAGCTCGGCGATACGTAGCAGCAGGTTGTCGGGGTTCACCTGGTACGGAAGTTCAGTGACGATCAGCCGCTGCTTACCCTTGGCATCCTCTTGCACCTCGACGACGGCGCGCATTGTGATCGACCCACGCCCAGTCCGGTAGGCATCCTCGATCCCACGCTTGCCGATGATGGTCGCGCCCGTCGGGAAGTCGGGTCCTTGGACGATGTCCAACAACGCGGCCATGCGCTCGTCTGTCGGCGCTTCCGGGTTGTCCAACATCCACTTGGCCGCCTGCGATACCTCGCGCAGGTTGTGCGGCGGGATATTGGTGGCCATGCCGACCGCGATACCGGCGCTGCCGTTGACGAGCAGGTTCGGGAACCGGCTGGGCAGCACCGTGGGCTCGAGGGTGCGGCCGTCGTAGTTGGGGGCGAAATCGACGGTCTCTTCGTCGATATCGCGCACCATCTCCATGGCCAGTTGGGCCATCCGGCACTCGGTGTAACGCTGGGCCGCGGGCGGGTCGTTACCCGGGGAACCGAAGTTGCCCTGCCCCTGAACGAGCGGGTACCGCAGACTCCACGGCTGGGCCAATCGCACGAGGGCGTCGTAGATCGCGCTGTCGCCGTGCGGGTGGTAACTACCCATGACGTCGCCGACAACGCGCGCGCTCTTGGAGAAGTTACGGTCCGGGCGGTATCCACCGTCGTACATCGCGTAGAGAACGCGGCGATGGACCGGCTTGAGTCCGTCGCGAACATCGGGAAGTGCGCGCGACACGATGACCGACATCGAGTAGTCCAGATAGGACCGCTGCATCTCGGTCTGCAGATCGACTGGCTCGATCCGCGACATGTCACTCGGTTCGACGGTGTCGATGTCGTCTGGCACTTACGCCTCCGTGGTTGTCGGGTCTGAAAAGTTTGTGTCGACTGACGTGCTCAGATGTCGAGGAATCGAACGTCGCGGGCGTTCTGTTGGATGAAGTTCCGTCTCGATTCGACGTCCTCCCCCATCAACACGCTGAACATCTCGTCGGCCTGGGCGGCGTCATCCAAGGTCACTTGGAGAAGAACTCGACGCTCGGGATCCATGGTGGTTTCCCATAGTTCGTCAGCGTTCATCTCACCAAGGCCCTTGTAGCGCTGCACCGCTTCCTCCTTGGGAAGTTTGCGCCCAGCCGCCTGTCCGGCCTCTACCAATGCATCGCGCTCGCGGTCGGAGTAGGCAAACTCGCTCTCCTCACGCTGCCACTTGATCTTGTACAGCGGCGGCTGCGCCAAGTACACGTACCCGAGCTCCACCAGCGGGCGCATGAAACGGAACAACAACGTCAACAACAGAGTTCGAATGTGCTGACCGTCAACATCAGCGTCAGCCATCAACACCAACTTGTGATAGCGCAGTCGGTTTAGGTCGAACTCGTCTTGCACACCGGTGCCGAGTGCCGAGACCAATGCTTGGACTTCGTTGTTCTGAAGGACCTTGTCGATACGAGCCTTCTCGACGTTCAAGATCTTTCCGCGGATAGGAAGGATCGCTTGAATGCGCGGATCACGACCCTGGCGCGCAGAACCACCCGCGGAGTCACCCTCGACGATGAAGATCTCGCATTCCTCGGGCTCACGGCTCGAGCAGTCGATCAACTTGCCTGGCATCCCCGCTCCGCCGAGCAGGCCCTTGCGGTTACGTGCAAGGTCGCGTGCCTTGCGGGCCGCAATGCGGGCCGATGCTGCATAGACAGATTTGCGGGCTATCTCTTTACCCTCAGCCGGGTTCGATTCGAACCACGCGCCGAGTTGATCGTTGACAATCTTTTGCACGAAGGTCTTCATTTCGGTGTTGCCAAGCTTCGTCTTTGTCTGGCCTTCGAACTGTGGCTCCACGAGCTTCACCGACACGATCGCGGTGAGTCCCTCGCGGACATCTTCACCAGTGAGGTTGGTGTCCTTCTCTTTCAGCACGCCCCATTCGCGCGCGAACTTATTGACCAAGCTCGTGAGTGCAGTGCGGAAACCTTCCTCGTGCGTTCCACCCTCGGTCGTGTTGATGGTGTTAGCGAACGTGTAGACCGACTCGGCAAAGGTGGTGTTCCACTGCATCGCGATCTCAGCGCTCATGCCGGCTTCAAGACTCTCCGAGCCGATCTCGATGATCGACGGGTTCGAGACGCCCTTGCTCGCATTGATGTGTCGGACGAAATCGACGATGCCACCCTCGTAGTGGTACCGAACGCTCTTGACCTTCTCCTCGGTCGGATCGGCTGCTTCCTCGGCATCGATGACCGGGGCCGAGCCGGTGCGCTCATCGGTGAGTTCGAGACCAAGACCCTTGTTCAAGAACGCCATCTCCTGGAAGCGGCGTGACAAGGTGGTGAAGTCGAACCACGTGGTGTCGAAGACTTCCGGGTCCGGCCAGAAGGTCACCGTGGTGCCCGTGTGGTCGGTTTTCTCACCTTTCGCCAACGGCGCGGTCGGTACACCGCGGTCATAGGACTGTCGGTATACGTTTCCATCGCGGTGGACTTCAACCTCGAGGTGGGTCGAAAGTGCATTCACAACCGAAACACCGACTCCGTGCAGACCGCCCGAGACCTGATAGCCGCCACCGCCGAACTTGCCTCCAGCGTGCAGGACGGTCAGCACAACCTCGACTGCCGGCTTCTTCTCCACCGGGTGCTCATCGACGGGGATACCGCGGCCGTCGTCCACGACTCGAACACCGCCATCGGCGAGCAGGGTGACCGAGATGGTGGAGGCGTATCCGGCCATTGCCTCATCCACCGCGTTGTCCACGACCTCGTAGACCAGGTGGTGCAAGCCACGCTCACCGGTCGAACCGATGTACATGCCGGGGCGCTTGCGAACCGCATCCAGGCCCTCGAGAACGGTGATGGCGCTTGCGTCGTAGGACACCGGATCCTGCCTCCCTCGCCGGGGCTTTCCTCGGTGTTTCCGAGGGCCCCTCACACCACCAGCGTGCAATAGTGGCTAAACCAGGATTCTACCTCCGCCGGAGCGGTTCGTGGACCACCGACCTGCCCCGAAAAGCCTCGAGAATGTGCACTACGCCGAATGGACCCCTAGGGGACGTACACACCTACGAATATTCCCGGTTCTGCCCTGAGTGAAGGCTGTGGGCGGCGAACACCCCGCTTGTGGATGGCCCTCGGGCCTTCCTTGGTGACTATCCATACGTGTCCCGAGGACTATCCATACGTGTCCCGAGGAC
>CAJXUJ010000111.1 GCA_913061025.1 uncultured Actinomycetes bacterium
TCGGAATAAGGGAGTCGAGTCGATCCATCATGCCGCCGTGGCCGGGGAGGAACGATCCCATGTCCTTGATACCGAGGTCACGCTTGATGGCACTTTCGGCGAAATCGCCGCCGGTGGCCGTCACCGTCAGCACCAAACCGGCAATGACCCCCTGCCACCACGGTGCGTCGAGCAAGAACATGAAGGACAAAGCACCGACGATGCCCTGCATAAGCACCGAGCCAGCAAAGCCCTCCCATGACTTCTTCGGACTGATGGACGCCGCAATGGGGTGCTTGCCGTAGAAGATTCCGGCGAAGTAACCACCGATGTCGTTCGAGATCGTGAGCAAGATGAAGACGACTACTCGCCATGGTCCATCGTCAGCGGCCAGGGTCAGCATTAAGAATCCCGCCATGAACGGCAGGTAGGCGATCACGAAGAAGGATGCGGTGATGTCGCGGACGTAGCCGTCCACGCCTCGTCGGATCCGCCACAGCATGGCCAGCAACAAGACCGCACCGGTGGCGACAAGTTGCCAGATCGGACCGGCGAGATAAGCGACCGTCGGAAGCAGCACCACCGCCAGGTACGCCGGGACGCGGGCGATCTTGATGTCACGCGAGGCAAAGGCCTGCACCATCTCGCGCATCGCGACCGCGAGGGCGATGATGACAACGACACCGAAGAGCCACTTATACGTGAACAGGCTCGCAATAACGATGACGGCCAGGACCACGCCCGATGCAACGGCGGCCGGAAGATTCCGGCCCGTTCGCGACGGGCGTTTGCCGTTCGAATCGTCGGCGCGACCGCCCCCGGATCGCCTGGCGGACTTGTCGGTCACGTCAGACCTCGAGCAGTTCGGCCTCTTTGTGCTTGAGGACCTCGTCGATGTGCTCGACGTGCTGGTGGGTGAGGTCGTCGAGCTGCTTCTCCGCCCGGCGGACGTCGTCTTCCCCGGCGTCGCCGTCCTTCTGCAGTTTGTCGAGCGCCTCCTTGGCGTGACGGCGAATGTTGCGCACCGAGATCCGGCTGTCCTCGGCCTTGGACCGCGCCATCTTGATGTACTCCTTGCGACGCTCCTCGGTGAGCTCGGGGAGCACGACGCGGATGATCGCACCATCGGTGTTCGGGTTGATGCCCAGATCGCTGTCGCGCAGCGCCTTCTCGATCTCAGCCGTCGCACCCTTGTCGTAGGGGCTGATGACGATCATGCGGGCCTCGGGAACCTGGAAGGAAGCCAGTTGGTTCAACGGGGTTGCCGTGCCGTAGTAATCGACCACGATCTTGTTGAACATCGCGGCGTTGGCCCGACCAGTCCGAATAGTCGCGAAGTCTTCTCGCGCGACCTCAATGGCCTTGTCCATCTTCTCGGTGGCCTCGAGAAGGATCATGTCGATCTCTTCACTCACAGGTGCTCCTTAGGTTTCCGATGAGACTAACGTGCCGATGCGTTCGCCGCGGGATGCGCGAGCGATGTTGCCTTCAACGAGCAGGTTGAACACCACGATCGGAAGATCGTTGTCTCGGCACAGGCTGATGGCCGTCGCATCCGCGACCTTCAAGCCCTGCGCGAGGACGTCGTCGTAGGACAGTTGCTCGTAACGAGTTGCCTCGGGATTGGTTCGCGGATCGTCGTTGTAGACACCGTCCACGCCCTTGGCCATCAAAACAACCTCGGCACCAATTTCCAGCGCGCGCTGCGCCGCCGTGGTGTCGGTCGAGAAGTAGGGCTGACCCAGACCAGCTCCGAAGATGACTACGCGATGCTTGTCGAGGTGACGCATCGCCCTACGAGGGATGTAGGGCTCGGCGACCTGTCCCATCGTGATCGCGGTTTGCACTCGAGTGTCGATGCCGGCCTTCTCGCAGAAGTCCTGCAGGGCCAGGCAGTTCATCACCGTGCCGAGCATGCCCATGTAGTCCGCGCGGGCACGTTCCATACCGCGCTCGGACAACTGGGCACCACGGAAGTAGTTGCCGCCACCAATGACGACTGCAACCTCAGTTCCGGAGCGAACGACGTCCGCAATTTGACGGGCAATCGAGGCAACGACGTCGGGATCGACGCCCAGGCCACCCCCACCGGCGAACGCTTCACCGCTGAGTTTGAGCAGAACCCGCTTCCATCCCCCTTCAGGGGACAGCGGCCACGTCTCGATGGTGCCTTCCAGGGAAGGCTGGATCGGCTCCGATGCCTTGGACCGATCCATCTGCCTTCCCCTTCGTTCGACGGACGTAGCGCTACCGCGATTGACGCCTAGGCCTGCCCTGGCTCGAACCTAGCGAATGCTCGGATCGTGGTGCCCGATTCGGCCAAGACGTCGGTGACGGACTTCTTATTGTCGACGACGCTGGGCTGCTCGAGAAGGACGTTGTCCTTGAAGAACGCGTTCACGCGACCCTCGACGATCTTCGGAATCGCCTGCTCGGGCTTGCCCTCTTCCTGAGCGGCCGTCTCGGCGATCCGACGCTCGTTCTCGACGGTCTCGGCCGGAACCTCGTCGCGGGTGAGGAACTGCGGACGCATGGCGGCAATCTGCATGGCAACGCCCTTGGCGGCCTCCTCGCTGCCGTCGTAGGCCACGAGAACACCCACCTGCGGGGGAAGGTCCGATGCACGACGGTGCAGGTAGGTGGTGGCGGGAGCCTGCACCGTGGCAACACGACCGAGTTCGATCTTCTCGCCAATAACACCGGCCATCTCCGCCACCGTGTCTTCAACCGTCTTGCCGGTGTCGAGGGTGGTGGCGAGGAGTGCATCGCGATCGGCGATCTGACCGTCGAACGCAGCCTGCGCGAGGGTCCCGGCGAGCGCCTGGAAGTCCTCACCCTTGGCCACGAAGTCGGTCTCACACAGCAACTCGATCATCGAGTTGTCCACCGCGGCGACCACACCGTTGGATGCGGTCCGCTCGGCGCCACGCTTGGCAGCCTTGGCAGCACCCGAGATGCGTAGAGCCTCGACCGCCTTGTCGAAGTCGCCCCCGCTTTCCTCGAGTGCCTTCTTGCACTCCATCATTCCGGCGGAGGTCATCTCGCGGAGCCGCTTGACGTCTGCGGCGCTAATCGTTGCCATCGGTTTCCTTCTGCTCTCAGTTCGTGTTGTTGCTTGATCGTTGGTGGGTGTTTCGAGCGGCCGGACTAGGCCTGCTCGGGTGCGGCCTCTGCAGGAGCGGCGGCTTCGGTCGTCGCCTCGGCGGCGGCAACCTCATCGGCTGCGCCTTCACCGGCGAGCAGCTCGCGCTCCCACTCGGCGAGCGGCTCTTCGCCGGCGCCCTCGCTGGACGACGCACCCGAACGAGCCATCAGGCCCTCGGCAACGGCGTCGGCGATAACACGGGTCAGCAGCGCGACCGAACGGATGGCGTCGTCGTTCCCCGGAATCGGGAAGTCGACCTCATCGGGGTCACAGTTGGTGTCGAGTACCGCGATGACCGGGATACCAAGCTTGCGGGCTTCACCGACCGCGATGTGCTCCTTCTTGGTGTCCACGACCCAGATGGCGCTGGGGATCTTGGCCATATCGCGGATACCACCGAGGGTGCGCTCGAGCTTGTCCTTCTCACGACGCATCATGAGGAGTTCCTTCTTGGTGAGTCCGGAACCTGCGACGTCGTCGAAGTTGATCTCCTCAAGCTCCTTCAGACGCTGAAGGCGCTTGTGAACGGTGTTGAAGTTGGTGAGCATGCCACCGAGCCAGCGCTCGTTCACGTACGGCATGCCAACGCGGTTGGCCTGCTCGGCGATGGCCTCCTGGCCCTGCTTCTTGGTGCCGACGAACATGATGGAACCGCCGTGCGCGACGGTCTCCTTCACGTACTCGTAGGCGCGATCGATGTAGGACAGCGATTGCTGCAGATCGATGATGTAGATGCCATTGCGCTCGGTGAAGATGAAGCGCTTCATCTTGGGGTTCCAGCGGCGAGTCTGGTGTCCGAAGTGGACACCGCTTTCCAGCAGCTGGCGCATCGTGACGACGGCCATGGTCGTTCTCCTTCTCAAGGGCGCGCGCGCCCGTTGGCGGTGGCGTGCCACCGCTCGCGGTTGTCGGTTCACCCGGCGGGTGGACCCCTGGCGATCTCGGTTTGCTCGCCCGCCGAAGCGGGACCGTCGAGCCGACCGGCTGTGCTGGGCACAGCGGAAGATCGCGCGAAATGTGTCTCCCCGAGGGGAGCCCGCCAAGTGTACGGGGCCCCGCCCAACGCCCGACTACGAGGCCGCCCCGGAGCCCATCGCCGCCGTCCACAGCCGTCGTGCGCCTATCCCCCAGGTTGGGTCTGGGTGTTGGGCGCGCCCGATTCGGCTCCGACGATGAATCCATGTGGACCGCCGCCCTGTCAACCTTCATCTCCGCCGCACTGGCCGCCGGGACGCCCGGCTGGGTGGCACCACTGGAATCGGGGCTCTCGACCCTGCTTCGAGCCTTCGAGCGCCCGGCCGATCGATTCGCCCCCGGCCATCGAGGCATCGACCTCGCTGCGGTTCCCGGCACGCACGTGCGGGCGATCGGATCAGGGCGCGTCTCCTTCGTGGGGGATGTTGCAGGAACACCCACCGTGAGCATCGAGCACGAGGACCCATTCCTGGTGTCGAGCTACCAGCCGGTGACCGGCTCGGTCCAGGTTGGGGAACGGGTCATCGGGGGTGGGGTGATCGGGCAACTGGAGTCTTCGACGAACGGAATCGTCGGGCATTGCGCCACTCCGTGCCTGCACCTGGGCCTTCGACGGCAGGCGTGGCAGGCCCTGGACGCCACGACGGACCCCTACCTCGACCCACGGGCGTGGATCCTTCGAGAACCGGTGTTGAAGCCGCTAGTTCCCTGACCGCGGATGCGCCTGCTCGAAGGTGCT
>CAJXUJ010000112.1 GCA_913061025.1 uncultured Actinomycetes bacterium
GACTATCCATACGTGTCCCGAGGACTATCCATACGTGTCCCGAGGACCGCGCCCTTTCACCACCCTCGGCCCCGCCCGCCACGACGGCGCCGACGGGCCCTTCACCTCGACCTTCTCCACGATCCCCGGACCAACCGCCTGGCGAACCTGGTCCAACAAGGTCCCGGTCAGCAGCCGAACCTGGGTCGCCCACGCCGTGGAGTCGGCCCGCAGCACCAATTCCCCGTCCGCCCAGGACTCGATGTGGACGTGCTCGGCCACCTCGGGCCCGACGATCTCCGCCCATCTGTCACCGAGACCGGCCAGCGCGGCGTTCTCATCCCACCCCTGGTCGGCGAGGAATTCCTCCAGAGCACTCCCCACGAGCTGAGGATCACCGGTTCGGGTCGATTGACGCTTCTTGGGTGCCCTACTTGCCGAGCCCGGCCTGGCTTTCGACGATTCTCCGCTGGTGCGCGCCCGCTGAAAGGCTCTCGCGGCCGCGCGAAGATCGACATCGTCCGACGCGCCGCCTTCGGGCGCGGGATCTTCGCGAACTTCGTCGTCGGGTGACCGATTCATGCTGCGTGCACCTCACCCTTGGTGACGTTGAATCGCATGCCGGCTAGCTCCTCGGGAACGTCCTCGGCCACCGCCGCGGTGATGAATACCTGCGTGACTCCCTGAACCATCGCGGCTAGGTGCCGACGACGCGACACATCCAGTTCAGCAAAGACGTCGTCGAGGATGATGATTGGGTCAACGTCATCGGCACGAAGGACCTCCGCCGCCGCTAGCCGTAGCGACAGCGCCATCGACCATGACTCACCGTGCGAGGCGTAACCCTTGACGGGAAGTTCGTTCAGGACGAGTTCAACTTCATCTCGATGGGGACCAACCAACGTCACGCCTCGTCGGAACTCATCATCACGACGTTCATCCAGATCATCTGCGAAAGCGCGCTCCAGGTCCGAACCGCGAGGATCCTCGGCGATACGTGGCGATGAAGGTCGGTATCGCGCAGCAACCTCTGCTCCCCCAGCGATGGTGTCGTACGACGTTTGAAGGTGGGGCAGTAGATCATTGAGAAAGGTCGCCCTGTTACGAATCAGGTCCGCACCCAATGCGATGAGTTGTTCGTCCCACGCTTCCAAGGTCGCGTGCATCGCGGCATTGGAGCGACCGCCCGCTGACTTCAACAGCGCATTTCTTTGCCGAAGGACTTTGTCGTAGTCCGCTTTCACACCCGAGAGTCGAGGATGTCGTTGCACCGACATTTCATCCAGAAAACGACGACGATCAGACGGATCACCGCGCACCAATGAAAGATCCTCGGGCGCAAAGACAACAGACCTGATGATCCCAAGGATGTCGCGAGCACGAGTCGCAGCAGACCTATTGATTCTTGCTTTATTGGCACCACCGGGATTGATCTGCACATCCACGGTTACCGAGCGATCCTCTTCGCACACTCGCGCTCGAACAACCGCGTGCTCGGCATCGCTTCGAACGAGAGGGGCATCTTGGGAAACACGGTGACTGGTCAACGTCGATAGGTAGGCAATGGCCTCGACGATGTTCGTCTTACCTTGTCCGTTCATGCCGATGAACGTTGTGACGCCTGGCGAAAACTCCAAGTCAGCCTGCGGGTAGGAGCGGAAGTCCGTCAGGCTCAACGCCTGAACCCACATGGTCAGCCAGTCAACCGAACGGGCATCAGCAGGTATCGGTACTCGTCCATTGATGCGCCATCGGACATTCCGGTGATCACCGCTGGACGCGTTGCTTGGGTAAACGCGAACTGCACCGTTGATGCATCGGTAGCTGCCAGACCATCAAGGAGATAGCCGGGGTTGAAAGCGATCTCGATGTCATCACCTTCGATGTGCGCTTCGAGTGCTTCCTCTGCCTGAGCATCCTCGCCATTACCTGCGCGCAATGACACTTCTGATTTTCCGAAGGTCAACCGAACGGGAGTATTTCTTTCGGCAACCAAGGCAACGCGCTTCACGGCTTCGATCAATGACGACGTCTCTACGTGAGCATGCGTCGACGATTCATTCGGCAACAGCGATCGATACTTGGGAAATTCACCATCGAGTAGTCGCGTGGTGGTCCGGCGGTTGCTGCCTTCGAAGCCCATCAAACGTTCGCCCTCCGGCGGCAACGCCAGCATGACTTCATCAGCACCCGCGAGGGATTTAGCTGTGTCCGCCAATGTCTTCGCCGGGACGAGGAGTTCGGACTGGACCTTCGCATCAGCCGGGGACCACTCACACTCGCGAACTGCAAGCCGATAGCGATCGGTGGCAGCCATCACTATCGAGGAACCATCGACCTCGACACGAACACCAGTGAGTGTGGGAAGGGTGTCGTCTCGACCGGCCGCGATTGCTACCTGGCCTACTGCATGAGCAAAGACCCCTGCATCGATAGCCCCACTCGAGTGAGGCATTTCCGGAAGTGAGGGGTAGTCATCAAGAGGAAGGGTGGGAAGAGTGAACGACGATCGACCGCAGGTGATCACCACACGGTTGCCTTCCAAGGACATGACAACCGGTTGCGCGGGAAGGGACCGGGCAATGTCCGCGAGCAATCGACCAGAAACGAGAGTGGAGCCCGGTGTCTCGATGTCTGCGTCGATCATCGCTCGAGTGGAGACCTCATAATCGAAACCACTCAGTGACACCGCCGAATCAGCGGCCTCGATCACCAGACCCGCGAGCACTGGGAGGCTCGGCCGGTTGGGAAGTGTGCGAGCAGACCAGGCGACGGCGTCGGCGAGGGCATCTCGTTCTACCCGAATCTTCACGACGTAACTCCCTTACTCGGTGTGGGTCGAACAGTACGGGAGTTATCCACGGACCGTCGTTCGAAGGTTGTGTGAGGAAATGGAGGATTTATAGATGTAGTCATCGTCATAGGCGCTGGGGACACTGTGGACCGACAGTGAAATGCCTCCTGGATTTGGGCATTTGGCGTGGGGACGGCCTGTGCACGAGAGGGAACTCGGACGTTGACGGCCTGGGGATTCCTCGGCCGCGGCGGGAACTCATCCCCAGATAGCGCTGACTCGTCCACATCTTTCGCCATGCAGAGTTCGCCGAGGGTGTTCGTTGTCCACAGATGATCCACACGTGGGGATACGGGTACGGAAAACACGAATCGGACATTATGCCGGCTGTTATACACAGGATTTTCCACAATCACCGTCCACAGTTGGGGACTACTTGGGGAAAAGTTTGACGCTTGGGAATGGTGTGACAGATGGGGTGAAGTAGTGCTCATGATCATGGGGCTGGTCGAGGTTGTGACTTGATCCGACTGGTGAGGTCCGTGACCTGATTGAACAAGGATCGACGCTCGGCCATCAACTGCCTGATCTTGCGGTCGGCATGCATGACGGTGGTGTGGTCGCGTCCCCCGAAAGCCTGCCCGATCTTCGGGAGAGATAAATCCGTCAGCTCGCGGCATAGGTACATGGCGATCTGACGGGCGGTCACCAGGACCCGTGATCGGCTGGCGCCGCACAGATCGTCGACGGTGACGCCGAAGTATTGAGCCGTGGCCGCCATGATTTGAGCAGCGGTTATCTCAGGCCCTGTCTCAGACGGCAGGAGGTCTTTCAACACGATCTCGGTGATCGTCAGGTCGACCGGCTGCCGGTTGAGCGAAGCGAATGCGGTGACGCGAATGAGTGCACCCTCGAGCTCACGGATGTTGGTGGTGATCTTCGAGGCGATGTACTCCAGAACCTCAGGCGGAGCCACCAAACGTTCGTGCTTGGTCTTCTTCCTGAGAATGGCGATGCGCGTTTCGAGGTCGGGAGGCTGGATGTCGGTGATGAGTCCCCATTCGAACCGGGACCGCATTCGATCCTCGAATTCCTGGAGCTGCTTGGGCGGCAGATCGGACGTGATAACGATCTGCTTGTTGGCATTGTGCAGAGTGTTGAAAGTGTGAAAAAACTCTTCCTGCGTCTGGACTTTTCCACTCAGGAACTGAATATCGTCAACGAGGAGAACGTCGGTTTCACGATAACGACGCTGGAAGGCCGAGGCTTTGTCGTCACGAATCGAGTTGATGAACTCATTGGTGAATTCCTCGGAACTCACGTATCGAACGTGGGTGCCTTTGTAGAGCGTGCGGGTGTAGTGGCCGATGGCGTGGAGTAGGTGAGTCTTACCCAGCCCGGAACCTCCGTAAATGAACAGCGGGTTGTATGCCCGTGCGGGTTGCTCCGCCACAGCAACGGCGGCTGCGTGCGCGAAGCGGTTACTGGACCCGATCACGAAGGTGTCGAATATGTACTTGTCATTCAGGCGCCCGTCACCCGATCGGGTATCCGGAGAGCCGGTGCCCGGACGGACAGCGGTCTCGTCGCGTGGGGTGGCATCTGTGCCGGCGTCCTCGGCTTGGGTCGTGGAAGCCGCTGCCGAGGTTTCGTCGGCGTAGGTGGCGTCGGCCATTTCGTCGGTGGCGTCTTCGTCGACGGCCGGGGTGATCGTCGGGTCCACGGTGACGGCCAAGCGCACTTCGTGGCCGATTGTGGCTGTGAGAGCGCGGACGACGATCGGCCGCAATCGGGTTTCGAGGACGTCTTTAGTGAATTCGTTGGGCGCTGCCACGAGTGCGGTGTCACCAACGAGACCGAGGGGTTGGGTGAGGGTGACGAATGCCCGTTGCTGGGCCGGGAGCTCCTCCTCGGTGAGGCTTGCTAGCGCCGCTTCCCAGTAGGGAGTGAGGTCGTTGTCCTCTGCCACGCGAGCATCCTCCCCG
>CAJXUJ010000113.1 GCA_913061025.1 uncultured Actinomycetes bacterium
GGTACGCTTTACCGGCTTCACGCCCCAATAGCTCAGTCGGCAGAGCGTCTCCATGGTAAGGAGAAGGTCTACGGTTCGATTCCGTATTGGGGCTCGGAGCACGGAACGAACGCCGAAAGGTGCGCGCACCGTGCAGGGCGGGGTAGCTCAGCCTGGCAGAGCAAGCGGCTCATAATCGCTGTGTCGCGGGTTCAAGTCCCGCCCCCGCTACCAACCGGCAAGACGATCAACACACGCAAGGGCGCTCGCAGCGCACGGAGAGGCAGAACAAATGGCCAAGGCAACGGACGTACGTCCGAAGATCACCATGGCGTGCGAGGACTGCAAGGAGCGCAACTACATCACCAAGAAGAACCGGCGGAACGATCCCGACCGGCTCGAGGTGAAGAAGTTCTGCCCCAAGTGCAACAAGCACACCGTGCACAAGGAAACCCGCTAGAACTCGAATAAGAGTCGTGGCTCTCAACGCCGACTTCATCGGACGCTCGTATCCCGCGTCCGCTCCTTACCTGGTCGGTCGGGAGAAAGTGCGCGAGTTCGCCCGGGCGCTCGGGGTCACCGACGCAGTTTCACTCGACGTCGACGCCGCGCGAGAACGCGGGTACTCCGATCTCGTTGCACCACCCACGTACGCGATTCGGCTCTCCATGGCGGCGGCCGAGGCCGTGGTCATGGATCCAGATCTGGGTTTGGACTACACGCGGGTTGTCCACGGAGATCAGCGTTTCGAATACTCGCGCCCGATCGTTGCTGGTGACGAATTGGTCTGCACCGTGACGATCGACGGCATCCGCTCGGTTGCTGGTAACGACATGCTCACCACCCGGGCCGATATCGCCACGACCGATGGAGAGCACGTGGTGACGAGTTACTCGGTCCTCGTCGCTCGCGGAACCGATGGTGGGTCAGCATGACCGGTATCGAGGTCGGCTACGAGTTGCCCGAAAAGGAGTTCTCGATAACGCGCGAGACTCTGATCCGATACGCCGGAGCGTCCGGTGACTTCAACGTGATTCATTGGAATCAGCGCGTCGCGACGGAGGTCGGGCTCCCCGATGTGATTGCCCACGGAATGCTCACGATGGGGCTCGCAATCCAAGTCGTCACGGAGTGGATCGATGACTCCTCGCGGTTGCTGGAGTACGGATGCCGATTCACCAGGCCCGTCGTGGTTCCCGATGACGGGGCGGGGGCGATTGTGCGAGTCACGGGTTCGGTGACCGCCGTGGACGACGACGTTGCGACCGTCACCCTCAAGGCGATCTGCGACTCCGTAACAGTTCTGGGCAAGGCAACAGCCCGCGTTCGAATCGGCTGATCATGGTGCAAGCTCCGGAGAGCGTCGAGACGCTGGCACGTGATCGTGCTCAAGCGCGCCTCGACAAAGACTTCACTCGCGCGGATGAGCTGCGCTCTGCGATAGACGCCGCGGGCTGGAAGGTCGTCGACACGGCTGATGGGTACACGCTGGTGGAAAAGCCACCCTTCGACGTTCTCCCGAACCTTTCCGCGCTGTCATCGCAGCCGAAAGTCGAATCGGCGCTCGTAATCTGCGTGATCGTTGATGGATGGCCGGACGACACCGACACGTGTTTGGCTGCACTTGCTGAACACGCTCCCGGTGATTCGATGGTGCTCGCCATCGACTGCGGCAACGTCGATGGTGCTGGAGTGCGAGCAGAGGCATGGGCCGTTTCTCATCCTGAGCTATTCCGCGTGGTTCACCTGGAGCAGCAACTTTCGGTTCTCGGCTGGGCGGCGGTGGTATCCGCGGCAATCGATCTGTCTGCCTGCGACGCCTTCGCGATGATGGATATGTCCACCGTTATCGAAGGTGATGTATTCCCTGCGCTGTTGGCGGTCCTCGAACGTGACGGTGTTGTTGCCACGGGTTGGAAGGGTGTGAACGTCGACACTGACGATGGCTGGCGGTCCTTCACTTCGGCCGACAGTGGTGAGGTGGACGCCGTCCTTGGCTACCTCATGGTGATCGATCGCGATGCGATCGAGGAAGTTCGGCCCGATCTCAAGGCCCGCTTCTATCGCAATGCCGACATGGAGTGGAGTCTGGCTTTGCGAGAAGCGGGTGGCGTTATCGCTATTCCAGGCGTTGACCTCGCAATCCGGCAAGACCGACACCACGGCTACCACGATTCAGATCCGGCGTTTCGCGATAAGCAGTCCAAGAAGACCTACGACCGCCTGCTGCAGCGTTTCCGGGGCAAGGACCATCTGCTTGCGCCCAGATAGGCGGGCATCGCGCGCGTAGGGTGGACCCGTGTCGATGCCGGTCGAGTTGGGCCCCGCAAGTTTCGCGGAGCACACCACCTTGCGTGTCGGTGGTGTTGTTCGGACCTGGATCATCGCGCGGACCGAGGATGCGTGCATCGAAGCAGTTGTTGAGTGCGATGACATCGGCGATCCACTCCTCGTTCTTGGCGGTGGCTCGAATGTCGTGTGCTCCGATTCTCCCTTCGAAGGAACGGTTCTTCAGGTTGCGCCGACTGGAATCTCCACCCTGGATCGCGGGGGGCATATCCGTGTTGTTGCCGCGGCGGGGGAGGAGTGGGACGAACTCGTCGAGCGAACCCTGGAGGCCGGTTGTGCGGCTTTCGCTCCGTTGAGTGGGATACCGGGTTTGGTGGGAGCATCGCCGATCCAGAACATCGGTGCCTACGGTGCAGAAGTTGCTGACTTCATCGTTTCGGTTCGTGTCTGGGATCGCATTGATCGAGCTGTGCGGGAATTGTCTGACGAGGAGTGTTCATTCGGGTATCGAACGAGCATGTTCAAGAGCAGCATCGATCGGTTTGTTGTTCTCTCCGTGACCTTCGATCTACCGCTAGATGAATTCGTGTGCGTTGACTACGCGCAACTTGCAGCCGTGCTCGGTGTTGAAGTGGGGGACAGTGTTAGCGGCACGCGAGTTCGACAGGCAGTCCTGGAACTTCGTCGGGGCAAGGGAATGTTGCTTGATCCTGACGACCATGACACGTGGAGCGTCGGATCATTCTTCGTCAATCCGGTGATCAGCGAGGCGCAGGCAATGTCGCTGCCCGACGACTGTCCGGTGTTCGATGCGCCAGACGGAATAAAGGTCAGTGCGGCCTGGCTCATTGATAACAGTGGCGTGGGCTGCGGGTTTCAACTCTCGGAGTCCGGTGCGCAGGTCTCAACCAAGCACTCGCTGGCGATCTGCAATGCCCACAATGCAACATGCGAGGACGTACTCGAACTAGCTCGCGCGATGCGGGCGCGCGTCCGAGAACGATTCGACATCGAACTTGAACCAGAGCCCCGGCTCATCGGGTGTTCGCTGTAGCGAGCCTGTGACTTAGCGGGCCTCGCCCAGTAGCGCGGCCATCCGCTGAACACCCTCGGTGATGTTTTCGTCGGACGTCGCGTATGAGAGTCGCATGTACCCGGGGGTGCCGAAGGCTTCACCCGGAACCACCGCCACCTCGGCTCCATCAAGGATGAGCGCGGCGAGTTCGCTCGATGTTGCGGGCCGTTGGCCGCGAATCTCCTTCCCGAGAACTCCCTTAACGGACGGGTACACGTAAAAGGCGCCTTCGGGTGTTGGGCATTCGACCCCGGGGATGGCGTTGAGCTTCTCGACGATGAGACGTCGGCGCCGGTCGAAGGCAACCTTCATTTCATCGACTGCTTCGAGTCCACCACTCACGGCTGCAAGTGCAGCGATCTGCGAAACGTTGGCCACGTTCGATGTGGCATGCGACTGCAGATTGGTGGCTGCCTTGACGATGTCCTTGGGTCCGATCATCCAGCCCACGCGCCAACCGGTCATGGCGTACGTCTTGGCGACGCCATTAACGACGACGCATTGATCGGCAAGGTCGGGGACGAGCACCGGCATCGACGAGAACACAGCATCGCCGTAGACGAGGTGTTCGTAGATCTCGTCGGTGACGACCCACAAACCGTTTTCGAGAGCCCACTGTCCGATCGCCTCGACTTCCGCGGGCGAGTACACCGCTCCGGTCGGGTTCGATGGTGAAACGAACACCAGCATCGTGGTCTTGTCCGTGCGTGCGGCTTCTAGTTGTTCGATGGATGCGCGGTAGCCGGTGGTCTCATCGGTGTGGACCTCGACGGGAATCCCGCCGGCCAGTTGGATCGACTCGGGGTATGTAGTCCAGTAGGGAGCGGGCAGCAGAACCTCGTCACCTGGATTGAGGAGAGCCGCGAAAGCGTTGTAGAGGGCCTGCTTGCCCCCGTTGGTCACGAGCACCTGATCGGGTGAAACCTCCAAACCAGAATCGCGAAGCGTCTTGGCAGAGATTGCCTCCTTCAGCGTGGGTAACCCTCCGGCCGGGCTGTAGCGGTGCCACTTGGGCTCGCGGCAGGCCTCGGCGGCCGCGGCCACGATGTAGTCCGGCGTCGGAAAGTCGGGCTCACCGGCCCCGAATCCGATGACGGGTCGGCCGGCGGCTACCAGGGCCTTGGCCTTGGCGTCCACCGCCAGGGTGGCCGATTCGCTGATGGCGCCAATGCGCCGGGATACGCGGTTCGCAGGAGGTGTCACGGGAGTATCCAATCAGCAGATGGGCCCGGGGTCACTGGCTGGCCGGCCCCCGCCGTACACTTCCCCAGCGGTACCTCGGCGTCAGCCTGCCCACAGGCTTGTCGTCGTGGCCCGACCGAGGGCTGTAGCTCAATTGGTAGAGCACCGGTCTCCAAA
>CAJXUJ010000114.1 GCA_913061025.1 uncultured Actinomycetes bacterium
CGGCGATGGAACTCGAGGCCGGTGATTCCGGAATCCGATCCATGGTGAGCGTCCAAGGTTCGCTGGCAATGTTCGCGATCCACCGATTCGGCAGCGACGAGCAACGAGAGCGCTACCTGCCGGCGATGGCAGCCGGGGAACTCGTGGGCTGCTTCGGTCTCACCGAACCCGACTTCGGGTCCGATCCCAGCGCCATGCGCACCTACGCAACCAGGGACGGCGAGGACTGGATCCTGAACGGCAGCAAGATGTGGATTACCAACGGATCCATTGCCGATGTCGCGATCGTCTGGGCGCAAACCGACGAGGGTATCCGCGGTTTCGTGGTGCCGACCGACACCGAGGGCTTTCTGGCAACCACGGTGCACCACAAGGTTTCCCTGCGAGCATCGATCACCAGTGAGTTGTCTTTCACCAATGTCCGGTTGCCGCACGACGCGGTCCTTCCCGAGGTGGTCGGACTCAAGGGACCGCTGAGTTGCCTCAACGAAGCCCGCTTCGGCATCGCCTTCGGCACGATGGGTGCAGCGCGCGATTGCCTGGAGACGGCGTTGGAATACGCCGGTACCCGCGAACAGTTCGGCCAACCCATTGCCGCTTATCAACTGACCCAGAGAAAGTTGGTCGATATGACCGCTGAACTGGACAAAGGGGTACTGCTCGCGATGCATCTTGGTCGACTTAAGGACGCCGGCTCCATCACCCCGCAGCAGATCAGCCTGGGGAAGTTGAACAACGCTCGCGAAGCATTGGCCATCGCGCGGGAATGCAGGTCGATTCTCGGTGGCAGCGGAATCACGCTCGAGTATCCGATCATCCGCCACATGAACAACCTTGAATCGGTCTACACCTACGAGGGAACCAACGAGATGCACACCCTCGTCATCGGCGCAGCCCTCACCGGAATTCAGGCCTTCCGCTAGCCATTGCTGCGGGGTCTACCCCTGAAGGATGTCGCGCAGGGCGTCGAGCACCGCGGGATCCTCGATGGTGCTGGGTACCGGTTCGTCACGACCAGCGGCGATCCCACGCATGGTGCGCCGCAGGATCTTTCCCGATCGAGTCTTGGGAAGGGCCGGGACCACGACGGCTTCTTTGAGTGCCGCCACCGGCCCGATTTCCTCGCGGACCATGGCAACCACCTGGGCCTGCAGATCATCCGCATCGATGTCCGAACCCGCCTTGAGAACGACGAATGCTCGGGGGATCTGACCCTTGAGGTCATCGTGCACGCCGATCACCGCGCACTCGGCGACGTCGGGGTGGGAAGCGACGACCGCTTCCATCGAGCCGGTAGACAGGCGATGGCCGGCAACGTTGATGACATCGTCGGTACGGCCCATCACGTAGACGTAGCCGTCTTCGTCGATGAATCCCCCGTCACCGCTGGTGTAGTAACCGGGGTGATCACTCAGATACGACGCGATGTAGCGATCGTCGTCTCCCCACAATGTGGGAAGCGTTCCCGGAGGGAGCGGAAGTTTGATGGCGATGTCGCCCTCACTACCCACAGCCACCGGTTGGTGATCGTGGTCCAGGATCTGGATGTCGTAGCCAGGAACCGGCACAGATGGTGAGCCAGGTTTGATGGGCATCGGCTCCAGGCCCCGAAGGTTTGCCGCAATAGGCCACCCGGTCTCGGTCTGCCACCAGTTGTCGATGATCGGCACCCCGAGATGACCGCCGGCCCACTCGTAGGTGTCCGGATCCAGGCGCTCACCCGCGAAGAAGAAGGAATGCAGTGAGCTGACGTCGTAGTTCTCGAGCAGTGCGCCCTCGGGGTCTTCCTTCTTGATCGCCCTGATCGCCGTGGGCGCGGTGAAGACCGCCTGCACCCCGTATTGCTCGATGACCCGCCAGAACGCTCCTGCATCGGGCGTACCGACCGGCTTGCCTTCGTACAGCACCGTCGTGGCGCCGCTGATGAGTGGCGCGTAGACGATGTAGGAGTGTCCGACCACCCAACCCACATCGGAAGCCGACCACCAGACGTCACCGGGATGCATCCCGTAGACGTTCGCGAAAGACCACGCCATGGCGACCGCGTGTCCGCCGTTATCGCGAACGATGCCTTTGGGCTTACCCGTTGTTCCGGAGGTGTAGAGGATGTAGAGCGGGTCCGTTGCCGCAACGGACACCGGCTCAGCCGGGTCTGCTTTCGCAAAGGCCGTCTCCCAATCGACATCCCGCTCCCCCATCGGCGCCTCAACCTGCGGGCGCTGATACACGACAACACTCTCCGGCTTGTGCTCGCTGAGTTCGATCGCCGCATCCACCAACGGCTTGTACTCGACGGTGCGAGTGGGCTCAATGCCGCAGCTGGCGGTCACGATCACTCGTGGCGTGGCATCGTCGATGCGTGCACTCAACTCGGCCGGAGCGAAACCGCCGAACACCACCGAGTGCACCGCGCCGATACGCGCGCACGCGAGCATCGCGGCCACGGTCTGCGGAATCATCGGCATGTAGATGACGACGCGGTCTCCCGCCTGAACGCCGAGATCCCGTAGGACCCCCGCGAACCGTGAAGTCACGTCCAACAGCTCCGCGTAGGTCCATTGCTCGGCGTTGCCGGTGACCGGGCTGTCGTAGGCGATGGCGACCCGTGAACCGTGCCCCGCTGCCACGTGCCGATCGACGGCATTCACGCACGTGTTCAGTCGAGCATCGGGGAACCAGCGGTAGAGGGGGGCCGTGGAATCATCCAGGATTCGAGTCGGCTCCACGTCCCACTCGATGGCCTGTGCGGCCTGCCGCCAGAAGGCTTCGGGGTCACGCAAACTCTGCCCGTAGGCCTCGCGATAGTCAGCCATTTCCATTCTCCTTCTGACGCGCATCGTTGGCTCGACGGGCGGCCGTAGTGAAGACACGGATGATCACGGCGATAAATCCAAGCCCGAGGGCCATCTGCACCATCACCACGAAGCGCGCGACGTTGCTTACGGCTGTTATATCCCCGAAGCCGACGGTTGCCAGGACCGTTAGCGCGAAGTACGTGGCGGTGAAGTGGGTGATGGGTTCACTGAATGAACCGGGGACGTTCCCGTCGATGATCACGTATATCGCGCTGAAGATCGCCACGAACAGGACTGCGCTGACGATGAGGGATTCCGCTGCGATAAGGCCCGGGCGGCTTGCCTTCGTCACCCGAGTGAGCTGCCACTTCAACGCGAGCGCGTAGATGATCGTTCCGCCGATGAGGAGTAAGAGGGGCAAGATGGCCGACGGATCGCTCTGGGTGGGCGTCAGGCTGAGCAGCCAAAAGATGAAGACGATGCTGACGAGAGTGCGCAGCACACTGAAGGAAACATCTATCCACATGGGTCGGAGCCGGGACTGGGTCTCGCCCTCTCCGCTCTTCCGGGTGCGTCCAGTGTCCATGGCGCATGAGTCTGGCATGCCGGTCCGCTCACGGGTGCATGTTCAGGATTCGAGGGCCGCCAATTGCCCGCAGGCACCGTCGATTTCCCGGCCGCGGGTGTCGCGAACGGTGACCCGCACGCCCGCCTCCTTCAGCGCCTGGACGAATTCACGCTCCGCCTGTGGGGTCGAGGCGGTCCACTTGGAACCCGGTGTGGGATTCAACGGGATCAGGTTCACATGCACCAGGTGCCCGGCGAGCATCTCTCCGAGCAGTTCAGCGCGCCACCGCTGATCGTTCACGTCCTTGATCAACGCGTACTCAATGCTCACGCGTCGGCCGGTCTGCTCGGCGTAGAACCAGGCGGCGTCCAGGACCTCCGCCACCTTCCAGCGGTTGTTGATCGGCACCAGGGTGTCGCGCAGGTGGTCGTCGGGAGCGTGCAGGGAGACAGCAAGCGTCACCGGCATGCCTTCCTCGGCGAGTTGCCGAATACGGGGCACAAGACCAACCGTCGAGACCGTGATCCCCCGGGCGCTCATCCCCAGTCCCTCCGGCGCGGGGTCGATGAGACGGTGCAACGCGGCCACGACCGTCTTGTAATTGGCCAGCGGTTCACCCATGCCCATGAAGACCACATTGCTGACGCGTCCTGGGCCGCCGGGAACGTCACCGTGGGCCAGGGCGCGTGCGCCGGCGAGCACCTGCTCGACGATCTCCGCGGTGGACAGGTTGCGGGTGAGTCCGGCTTGGCCCGTCGCGCAGAACGGGCAGTTCATTCCGCAGCCGGCCTGCGAGGAGATACACATCGTCACCCGGTCGGGGTAGCGCATCAAGACGGACTCCACGAGCGAACCATCGTGCAGCCGGAACAAGGTCTTGACCGTGGTGCCGTCGTCGCAAGTGAGCGATCGCAGTGGCTCCATCAACGTCGGCAGCAAGGGCTGCAACGTCTCCCGATCAGACGCCGAGATATCGGTCCACTTCTCCGGGTCGTCTTGGAGATGCGAGAACAGGTGCGTGGACACCTGATCGGCTCGGAACGCGGGAAGACCAAGCTCCTTCACAGCATCACGACGTTCACTGCGCGAGAGGTCGAGCAGATGCGTCGGCGGCTTGCCGCGGGCCGGTGCTTCCAGAACGAGGTCGACCATTACAGCCCCGCACCGGTGAAGCTCGCGCCCAGGAAGACGGTGAAGATCGCCCACGACGCGAACGCGTTCGGAATAAGGGAGTCGAGTCGATCCATCATGCCGCCGTGGCCGGGGAGGAACGA
>CAJXUJ010000115.1 GCA_913061025.1 uncultured Actinomycetes bacterium
TCTTCGGCGTCCAGCACGGGCCTCGCATCTCGAGTTGGGAGCAAAGCCACGGATCGCTTCCGCAACGACTGATGTCCGACGACGCCAATGCCGCCCTCCAGTTCTCCGCAGACCTCCGGGCGGAAGACTTCGAGATCGTGCCAATCGACCTTGATGCGCCTGTTCTCGACCTGATCGCCGTGTTGTGAGCACACCGTGAGCACACATCGGGTCGGGCGCTTGGCGATCGTGCTGCACTCGCACCTGCCCTGGCTGCTGGGTCACGGTGCCTGGCCCGTCGGCGAAGAGTGGCTCCGCCAAGCTTGGACCCACGCCTACCTTCCGGTGGTCTCGCTACTGCGCGAACGCGCCGAGCGCGGCCGCACGAGTCTCCTCACCCTCGGGGTAACGCCGGTCTTGGCAGCGCAGTGGGATGACCCAACCTCCGTCGCCGAGCAAGGTCGGTGGATCGCGGACTGGCGAGTTCGAGCGATGGGTAAAGCAATCGAAGCCGTCAGATCCCGGTCTGCAGCCGACGGCGTCGACGCCGAGCGCCACTATCGACTCGCCCGGTGGTCCGAACAGGAGTTGGCTCGCCACTGGTCCGCCGGCGGTTCGGCGGCACTGCGTCCCCTGATCGACGCCGGGGCCATCGAGGTCCTCGGTGGTCCCGCGACCCACGCTTTCACCCCCCACCTCATCGACCCGATAGCCGACCTCTCCCTTCAGGCCGGCTTGGCAGACAGCACGGTTCGCACCGGAACCCGACCGGAGGGAATCTGGGCACCGGAATGCGCCTATGTGCCGGGACTCGAAGACCTCTACCAGCGTCACCGGGTGTCGCACTTCATGGTCGACGGTCCGACCGTCCAGCACGTGGGTGCGAGCCTCCACCGACCTCACCGGGTGCGAGACACCGACGTCGTCGCCTTCGCTCGTGATCTCTCACTGACGTACCGCGTGTGGTCACCTCGAAAGGGATACCCCGGCAACGCCTGGTATCAGGACTTCCACACGTTCGATCACGACTGGGGGCTTCGCTCATCCCGGGTGACAAGCAAGGCGACCGACAAAAAGCAGCCATACAACGAGGCCGCCGCCCTCGACCGTGCCGACCGGGATGCCGCGGACTTCATCGAGCACGCACGTCGGGCCATGATCGAAAGTCCCGAACCCGACCCGGTCATCGTCGTCGCGTACGACACCGAACTCTTCGGTCATTGGTGGCACGAGGGTCCGCGGTTCCTCGCCCGCGTTCTCGACACGGCCGTCGATGCCGGTATCGAACTCACCACGTTGGAACGGGAACGAGAACGCGCATTCGAGCATCCGGGAATCGCTCTCGAGGCGGGAAGTTGGGGAAGCGGCAAGGACTTTCGTGTGTGGGAGGCGGGTGAGGCGGGTGATCTCCGCACCCGCGGTCGCGCTGCGCAGTACGCGGTCGCTGACTTTCTCGCCTCTCGCGATCCTTCGGCCGCCGTCGGACGAGACATAGCCGGCGATGCAATCCTCAGCGAACTACTCATGGCGATGTCCAGCGATTGGGCCTTCATGATCAGCAAGGACTCCGCCGCGGACTACGCACGGGGCCGGGCCAATGAACATTTCACGAACGTCTCGACCATGCTTCGAGATGAACACCACAGGGAGTCGAACGATCGATTCCAGCTGCAGCGTGAAACGCGACTCCCGTACGTGAACTCGCGTCTGCAGCGAGCGTGACGCTACTGAACTTCGTCGCCCGCCATGAGTGCTTGCGTCGCCTCGCGAGCCTTGCGCGCCATGTCTGCAACGTCGCGACGCACTTGCGCGGTTGCGTCCTCGCGCTCTCGCCGGTCCGCCAAGATGCGAGCCGGCACTCCACCGGCAATGGAGAACTCTGGGATCTTCCCGCGAACCACTGCATTGGCACCAATGGCGCTTCCTTGACCGATGATGCTGCCGCGTAGCACGGTCGACTTGACGCCTAGCCAGACGTCAGGCCCGATCGTTACCGGGCTCTTCACAAGTCCCTGACGTCGAATCGGAATCGCGGTCGAGTCGGTTCGATGATCGAAGTCGCCGATGTACACCGAGTCAGCGACGATGCACTCGTCGCCGATGCGCACATCGAGGTGACAGTTGACGGTGTTGTCCTGCCCAAACACGCACTTATCCCCTACGTGCAGCGTCCCTTCGTGGCACCGCAGGACCGTCCCCGCGCCGAGGTGAACCCAGCGCCCCATCACGATCCGGCCATGGTTCCGGCGAACTTCGAACCGCACACCCCGTCCGAGGAACAACGGTCCAGTAAGGACGACACCGCGCGAGAAGGCCCACACTCGAAGAAAGCGCAGGTACCGAATGAGGTACCAGGGGCCGAAGGCCCGATGCTCCACTATCCAGCGGAACGTGGGCAGACCCCACCAGCGCCAGGGTCGGGAATCACTGGACATCGAACAGCAGATTTCCATCGGTATGCGGAACGGGATCCACGATCCCCTCCACCCGGGTGTTGCCCTTCGATGTAGCCGTCACGTATTCCCCCACCACTTTCTCGGCGATGGATGGCCACCCGTGCTTATCGAGCACGTGCCTACGCGCAGCCTCGGCACGGCGGGCGGATTCCCGGCTATCGGCGAGGCTCGAGCACACAGCGTCGGCCAGCCCCCGTGAATCTCCAGCCTCGAACGACCAACCGTGGCGATCGTCGGCGAGGAATTCGATGAGGCCCCCGGCCTTTGCGGCGACCACCGGGGTTCCCACAACCGCTGCCTCGAGCGCAACGATGCCGAACGGCTCGTAGATGGACGGGACGATGGCAACGTCGGCGGCGGCTACCAAAGCCCGCAACTCGCGGTCCGGAAGCCAGCCGGCAAAGCGCACCCGACTCGCAACCCGCTTGCGTCGAGCGAGGTCACGAAGCGACTGCTCCTGGGAACCACGACCAGCGATGACGCATTCCGCATCGGGGAAGGTCCGTCGGATGCGGGGCATCGCCTCGATCAGGGTGTGCGCACCTTTTTCCCACTCGAGTCGACCGGTGTGCACGATGAGCGGGGTTCGATAACTCTGACGTACGGACTCGCGTAGATCGGCGTCGACGAGCGCCGCTGCGGCACTGATGCCGTTGGGAACGACCACCGCATCCGACACCGAGAAGAGTCGATCGACTTCCCACTGCATGTGCTTGCTGCACACGAGCACCCGGTCCGCGCTCCTCGCCGACCACCCCTCGATGCTGTGAATCGAGCGGGACAGGGATCCCGGAAGCCACCCCTGATGCCTCCCGGCTTCGGTTGCGTGAATCGTGTGGACCCAGGGCGCTTCGAAAACTTCCCGGAGTTCGGACGCGGCGTGGGCGGTGAGCCAGTCATGAGCGTGCACCACGTCGGGCTTCCACTCTCGTGCGAGTTCGATCCCCCGACGTGCCATCGCCGATGCAAGTCCAGCAACCCAACCGAGCAGGGTCTCGGCGTCAAAGGGAACGTAGGGAGCATCGCGCACCACTCGAATCACGCGAACTCCGTCGATCACCTCATCCTGCGGCGTCGCCGTGGCGTCATCGACGTCGATTCCAACATGAGAGATAACGACGACCTCATGACCCGCACGCGCCTGCTCCGTCGCAACCGCGAATACGTGCTGACCCAAACCGCCATAGACGACCGGTGGGTATTCCCAGGATAGGTGGCAGATGCGCACTACGGACGCACTCCGGTCACACACACGTTGTAGTAGAGATCAGCGGGTACCACTCGCGACCAGACGTTCTTGTCGAGGAAGTTCAACCGCTGCCAACTGCGATAGGCGAAGTTCGCCCATGTCCAACCGAGAACGCCCGGACGCACCGCAGCCTCGAACGTTCGAACCGGCCAACCAAACCAGGCGGCCGTCAATTCCTCCGTGGTGGTTCGCACGTCCACCGCACCGGCTCGCATGCACGCTGCCGCCAGACGATCGGGGTCGAAGACATGAAGATCGACGACGGCTTCCAACGCCGCTTCCCGCGATGAATGTTCGAGTTCTTCCTCGGAACGAATCCAATCTCGAGCGAAGGACGGCACCGATGCCAGTCGCCGGGTCGACCACCAGGTGAGCCGTGACAAGCGGCGCGCGATGTAGTCACCCTTCTGTGTGGGTTCACCGCAGATGACAAATCGGCCGCCGGGTTTGAGCACTCGCACCATCTCGCGCAACGCTTGATCCACGTCGGGGATGTGGTGCAAGAAGGCGTGACCGACTACCAGATCGAAGGAAGCATCGTCGAAAGGCAAACTCTCCGCATCGGCAACGCGCCCGCGCACGTCGAGACCAAGGTGCTCACCGTTGCGGACGGCCTGATCCACCATGCCCTGCGAGATGTCCGTCACCGTGCCGGTCCGCGCGACACCCGACTGCATCAGATTGAGCAGGAAGAACCCGGTTCCGCCCCCGACCTCGAGGGCACTTTCGACCGGAAGGTAGGCCTGCCCATCGACCACGTGGTCGAACAGGTCACGTGCGTAGTCGATGCATCTGTCGTCGTAGGAGATGCTCCACTTGTCGTCGTAGGTCGACGCTTCCCAGTCGTGATAGACGACGTTCGCGAGCTTCGGATCGTCCCACGCGGCGTCGATGAGATCGTCGGTCGAGGGCACGGAG
>CAJXUJ010000116.1 GCA_913061025.1 uncultured Actinomycetes bacterium
TCCTTATAGCCACCGAGGTCGGACTCGACGGCATCGATGATTTCCGTGCTCCAGCCGCGACGCTCGGCGTAGCGCAGATACATCCGCAGAAGATCACCGGCGAACAGGGCGGATTCTTCGCCGCCCTCTCCCGCCTTGACCTCGACGATGACGTCCTTGTCGTCCATCGGATCGCGGGGTATCAACAACTCTCGGAGTTTGTCAGCGGCCTGCTCCTCGCGCTCGGCAAGATTTGCTGCTTCCTCGACGAAGGACGCATCACCCATATCGGCAAGTTCGACTGCGGCCGCGTGATCATCGTGAAGCGCACTCCACTCGCGGTAGGCGGCTACCACCGGGCGCAACTGGGCGTAGCGACGTCCGAGCTTGCGGGCCTTGGCTTGGTCGGCGTGCACGGAAGGGTCGGCGAGTTCGGCCTCGACCTCGTCGAGTTCCTTCGCGAGTTCCTCGCAACTCTCGAACACCCTGCCGCCCTTCAGCTTCTCCTTGGGCCGAGTCTCCTACGGCCGAACCTTCCACGGCCGAGTACCGAGGAATCCCTGCGAAAAGAAATCGGGCGCCGGTCGGGGACCGACCGCGCGACGGGGGAGACACGCGGCCGATCCCGGGCCGGCGCCCGGGAGTCTTGCTACTTCGATCCTGAGCCGGAGCCCTTGCCGTAGCGGGTTTCGAACTTCGCTACGCGGCCACCGGTATCGAGGATTTTCTGCTTCCCAGTATAGAACGGATGGCACTGGGAGCAAACGTCAGCGTGGATAACACCGTTCTTGGCGGTGCTCCGGGTGGTGAAGGTGCTCCCGCAGGTGCAGGTCACCGTCGTCTCCACGTAATCCGGGTGGATGTCAGCCTTCACGATCGTCACGTCCCTTGCTAGTGCTCATCTGTTGCCTGGCCCGGGGTCGAGCCTGGGCAGCCGGGTAAGTATGCCATGGCTGCCTCCGGCTCCCCCGGTCGATCCCCGACTCGTCCATCAACTAGCCCTATCGACTAGTCCTCGTCCGAGGATCCCGACACCGCCGGCGTGGTCTTTTGGACCTGCAGGAGGAAGTCGTAGTTGTTGTCATTCTCACGGAGCTTGCTGAGCAGCAACTCGATCGACTGCTGCTGATCGAGCGCATGCAGCACCCGGCGCAACTTCCACACGATCTTGAGTTCCTCGCTGGACATGAGTAGCTCTTCCTTGCGCGTACCGGACGCATCGACGTCCACCGCCGGGAAGATGCGCTTGTCCGCGAGGCGCCGATCGAGCTTGAGCTCCATGTTTCCGGTGCCCTTGAACTCCTCGAAGATGACCTCGTCCATGCGCGAACCGGTTTCCACCAGCGCCGTCGCCAAGATGGTGAGCGACCCGCCGTTCTCGATGTTGCGGGCAGCGCCGAAGAACCGCTTCGGCGGGTAGAGCGCCGTCGAGTCGACACCACCGGACAGGATGCGTCCCGATGCAGGCGCGGCCAGGTTGTAGGCGCGACCGAGTCGGGTCATCGAGTCCAGAAGAACGACGACGTCATGCCCGAGTTCCACCAGACGCTTGGCTCGCTCGATCGAGAGTTCGGCGATGATGGTGTGATCCTCGGCCGGCCGATCGAAGGTGGAGGCGATGACCTCTCCCTTGACCGAGCGCTGCATGTCGGTGACTTCCTCGGGACGCTCGTCCACCAAGACCACCATGAGATGGACCTCAGGGTTGTTCTCGGTGATCGCGTTGGCGATTGCCTGCAGCACCATGGTCTTACCGGCCTTGGGCGGCGACACGATCAAGCCACGCTGCCCCTTACCGATCGGTGCCACCAGATCGATGACTCGCGTGGTCAGGTTCTGTGGGGTGGTTTCCAAACGCAGGCGATCCTGCGGGTAGAGCGGTGTCAGCTTGGCGAATTCGGGGCGCTCTTTGGCTGCCTCGACGTCGCCGCCGTTGATGGTCTCCACACTGACCAGCGGGTTGAACTTCTCCCGGCGCTCACCGTCGCGGGGCTGACGCACCTGACCGGTGATCGCATCACCCTTGCGCAGTCCGTACTTGCGAACGAGCGACAGTGAAACGTAGACATCGTTGGGTCCGGGCAGGTAGCCGCTCGTGCGAACGAAGGCGTAGTTCTCCAGGACGTCGATGATGCCGGCCACTGGCGCGAGGACATCGTCCTCGGACACCACGGGCTCACCCTCGCCATACCCGCCGCCTTTACGGTCCCGGCGGTCGCGGTAGCGGTCCCGGCCGCGACGACGACGCCTGCCGTTGTCATCACGGTCGCCACGGTCGTTATTACGGTCGCCACGATCACCGCGGTCGTTGTTGGTGCGATCGCTATTCCGATCGTTGTTGCGATCGTTGTTGCGATCGCCGCGGTCACTGTTCCGGTCACCGCGGTCATTGCGGGAGGACCGAGAGTCACCGGAGTCGGCGTCTTTAGCCGGGGCCTCGTTCTTCTCGGAAGCGTTCTCGGAAGCCTTCTTCTCGCTCTCCGGGGCGCCTGCTTCGCGGGATGCACTTCGCGAGGAACGACGAGGGGCTCCGCCCTGCTTCTGCCGTTCGCTGATTGCGGCGATCAAGTCTTGCTTGCGCATCCCGCTCGAGCCAGTGATGCCGAGTTGCTGGGCGAGCTGCTTGAGCTCGGGCAGGAGCATCGATGCCAGGCTGCTGCCGCGATCGGCAGCGCGGGATGTTGTTGTGTCGGTCATGGTTTCCTTCGGATTACCTGACTCCCGGTGGGAGTTCACATCGTCGGCCCTCGGTAGTGGACCGAGTTTTGAGCCACCTCACGAACCTTGGCTTTATTCCCTGGAAGAAGACCCTGGGTGGAGAAGAAACCGGGGGTTCGCCTGATGCACAAGCATCGTGCACCGTCCGGAATCGGACTGCTGAGGCGGTAGAACCGTACCACCAAGACGATTCCTAGAGATCGATGGGGCGTTCCAGCGCGCCGTGACCGCTGATCGGCAGGTCGTGAACGACCCACTCCCCCGCGTTTGCCGCGACTCTTTGGATCCGCGCGACATCCTCAGGACGGTCGGTAACCACGATCACCGAAGGGCCAGCCCCGGAGATCGCCGCCGCGATGCCGGCGGTACGCAGTGCGTCGACCAGGGCGACCGATTCCGGGTAGACGCCCACCCGTGCGTGCTGATGCATGCGATCCGACATCGCTTCCCACATCAACGCGGGCTCCTGCGTCATCGCATGCACGAGCAGTGCAGCACGGCTCACGTTGTGGACTGCATCGGAGTAGGAGACGTCGTCGGGAAGGACCTGACGGGCTTTGGACGTCGGGACCGTGGTGGTCGGAATGGCGAGCACGGCGCGCAAGTCGGGATGAGGATCCATCCGCACGCAGCCCGGTGCACCCGACTCAGAAAGCCACGCAACGGTGAAACCGCCGTGCAATGCAGCAGCAAGGTTGTCCGGATGGGATTCCATCTCGGTTGCGAGCGCGAGGAGGTCCTCGTCCGTCATTGATGGCTCCGACACCATCGCTCGAGCAAGCACCATCCCGCCGATGATCGCGGCCGCGGATGAACCTAGGCCGCGGCCGTGGGGAATCGCGTTGCGACACCGAAGGACGAAGCCCGGCGGCTTCGCACCCAAAGCATCGAAAGCCCGCTGCATCGCCTGGACAACGAGGTGCCGTTCATCGCGGGGAACATCGTCGGAGCCCTCCCCGGCAACCTCGACGAGCACGCCTTCGTCGTCGGTCACCATCGCGATCAACTCGTCGTAGACGCCAAGGGCAAGTCCGGCGGAATCGAAGCCGGGACCCAGATTGGCAGTACTGGCCGGAACGAGAACGCGAACCGGGCCGGTACGAAGTGCCGCACTCACTCGACGAGCCCTAGCGCGCGGGCCGCCGCGGTGACGTCAACCGGAACCACGACGGGCTCGGGAGCAGAATCCAGAGCCCACTGCGGATCCTTCAGACCGTTGCCGGTCAGCGTCGCCACGATGAGTTGCCCACTATCGAGGCGGCCCTGCTCTTTCATCTTCAGCAGGCCCGCGACACCAGCCGCACTCGACGGTTCGCAGAACAGGCCTTCGGTCGACGCGAGTAGTCGGTAGGCGCTGAGGATCTCCTCGTCAGTGACCGAATCGATGAGACCGCCGGAATCATCACGCGCGGCGATCGCCGCATCCCAGGATGCCGGGTTGCCGATCCGGATGGCCGTGGCGATGGTTTCCGGCGAGGTCACCGGACTTCCCGAGACCAACGGCGCTGCCCCAGCAGCCTGGAATCCCCACATCCGCGGCAGCGAATCACTGATGCCGTCGTTCTTGTATTCGGTGTAGCCGCGCCAATACGCAGTGATGTTGCCCGCATTGCCGACCGGCAGGGCGTGGATGTCGGGTGCGCGCCCGAGCAGGTCGATCACCTCGAAGCTCGCGGTCTTTTGTCCCTCGATGCGAACGGGATTCACGCTGTTGACGAGAGCAACCGGGTAGGAATCGGAGAGTTCACGTGCAACCGTCAGACAGTCGTCGAAGTTCCCATCGACCTGGAGCAACGTCGCCCCATGCACGATCGCCTGCGCCAGTTTGCCCATCGCGATCTTGCCCTGCGGCACCAGAACGGCGCTGACCAT
>CAJXUJ010000117.1 GCA_913061025.1 uncultured Actinomycetes bacterium
GCCTCGGACAGGACTTCCTTTTCTTCCTGGACCGCCATGCTTCCATCTCCAAAGCGGGGGTCCTCCCCCTTCGCAGCCAGGGCAGCGGCTCGGGCCTGGCGCTTGGACTCGGCCAAGGCCTCTCCCTCGGCGGCAACCTGCGGATCGATGGGGTGGTTGGGAATGCTGGTGACCGGGTTGCGGGCCTGGATCCAGGCGTCGAGTTCCGGACCGGACTCATACGAGGTGATCAGGCAGTACCGCGGCTTGTCCCCTGGGTGCCACACCGCGTGATAGAAGCTCTGGGTGTCGATGACCACCTGCTGACCGGCCGGCATCGGGATGCGCACCTCGGTCGAGGGATCGTCCTTGTCCGAGCGCAGGATCATCACAGAATCGGCGTCGTCGGTGAGGTTGAAGAAGGCGCGCACAATCCAGCCGGTGCCCTCGGGGTTCAGCCGGTTGTTATCGTCGCGGTGCAGGTTGTAGAGGGCCTCGCCATAGGTGTTGGGCTGCAGCTCGATCACCCGGCAACGGCCGACGTTGGCGCCGGGCTCCTGAGCACGGCGGGTAAGGATCGGCGCGATCGCGACGTTCTCCTCGACCCACACGCCGTCTTTGTCGGTCTTTGGCGGAGTGTGGTTCCAGAAGCCGTTGCACTCCATATCGCCATAGGCGCTAGCGAGCGGCGCGAAGCGGGTATCGCCGGAGGACTTCCAATCGACGTAGACGAGGTCTTCCCACTCGCGCGGATCGGCCTGTTGGTCGTACATATCCACGATGGCGTAACCGGTTTCTTCCATCACCGGCAGCGTTGTGTAGTTGGCCTTTTCCATGGCGACGATCCCTTCTCGTTGCGCCTATCCTCGCACTCCGCGCTCGTGG
The DNA here is from genome assembly GCA_913061025.1 of uncultured Actinomycetes bacterium. Taxonomy (GTDB): domain Bacteria; phylum Actinomycetota; class Actinomycetes; order S36-B12; family S36-B12; genus S36-B12. The sequence continues at coordinate 865 of CAJXUJ010000117.1, forward strand.
GACTCGCGACGAAACGGCGGTGTGTCCGGCGTGACCTCGGTTGCACGTCAGGATTCGCGCGTCAGGATTCGCGCGTCAGGATTCGCGCTGGAGCCGGTCCCCCGCCGAGTAGAGGCACACGGCCAGGGCTATCCCGGCGTTCAATGACTCCACCGAGGGGGCCATGGGGATCCGAGTGCGGAACTCGGCGGCCGCGAGCACGTCGGCACTCACCCCATGGGCCTCGGAGCCGACTACCCAGGCGAGTTGCCCACCGGAGATGACCATCACAGAAAGCTGGGTGAGTAGCTCGAAGACATCGAGTTCGGCGGAGCCGTCGAGGGCTATGGTGCGGCGGGTCTCGGCGATGCGGTCCAGAGCGACGTCGGAACTGAAACCGCCCACCACCGGCAGCCGGAAAATCGACCCGGCGCTGGCTCGAACCACCTTGGCGTTCCAGGGATCCACCGAACCTTCGGTGGCCACTACGCCGGCCGCCCCAACTGCCTCCGCGGTGCGGATGATGGTGCCGAGATTGCCCGGATCGGAGATGCGGTCGCAGACCACCACCGGACCGGTGCCCACGAGGACGTCATCGAATCGAGTTTCCGGGAGCCGACATTCGGCCACGACTCCCTGGGGAGTGACCGCATCGCAGATCGCGGCGACCACGTGCTCGCTGGCCAGGTGGCACTCGATGCCCTGCTCTTCGAGCCACGGGATGAGCGGGTGCGATTCGGTTGCGATGACCTCGAGGACCCAGCCGGCATCGACCGCCGCACGCACTAAGTCCGGGCCCTCCGCGAGGAAGGACCCGGACTTGAGTCGACCGCGCCGCTCATGGAGCCGGCGCAATCGGGCGACGTGGGGTGATCTCGAGCTGGTCAGCACCGAAACGATGCACCCGCACGCACGCCGATAGGTGAAATGGGACCGGTGGGAACCGCGCTACGCGGCTGTCGCGGGGAGGGCGCCGCGGGCGACCTCCACGAGAGCGGCGAAGGCACCCGGATCGTTAACGGCGAGCTCGGCGAGCATCCGGCGATCGACCTCGACCTCAGCGGCCTTGAGGCCCTGGATGAATCGGTTGTAGGTCATGCCGTTCGCGCGCGCCGCGGCGTTGATCCGCTGGATCCACAGCCGACGGAAGTCGCCCTTACGGGTACGACGGTCGGCGTAGGAGTACACCATCGAGTGGGTGACTTGCTCCTTGGCCTTGCGGTATAGCCGGGACCGCTGGCCGCGGTATCCCGATGCGCGCTCGAGAATCTCGCGACGCTTCTTTTGGGCGTTGACGGAACGCTTGACGCGTGCCATGGCGTCCTCCTGATCTTGGTTGAACGGTCCGCGACTAGCGGCCGAGGAGCTTGTTGACCTTCTTGGTGTCTGCCTTGGAGACGGGATCGTCGGCCATCAGGCGACGGGTGCGCTTGCTGGACTTGCTCTCCATGAGGTGGCGACGGTTCGCCTGCTCGTGGGTGAGCTTGCCCGAACCGGTCACCTTGAATCGCTTCTTGGCACCGCTATGGGTCTTCTGCTTGGGCATCGGGCCCTCCTTCGTTTCCTCGAGCCTGCTGGCGACTCGATGGCGTTGTTTCTTCCTGGGTCTTAGGTTTTCGGGGGTTCAGAGCTATTCGTCAGACGCGGTGTCGGCCTCAGGCTTGGCCTTACGCGATGGATCCGACTTCCGCTTGTGCGGTGCGAGCACCATCAGCATGTTTCGGCCGTCCTGCTTGGGGTTGGCCTCGACGTAACCGAGTTCCTCGACGTCCTCCGCCAACTTCGCGAGGAGTCGCAGACCGAGCTCGGGCCGACTTTGCTCGCGGCCACGGAACATGATCGTGATCTTGACCTTGTCCCCGGCCTTGAGGAACCGCTCGACGTGACCCTTCTTGGTCTCGTAGTCGTGCTGGTCGATCTTCGGCCGCAGCTTCATCTCTTTGATGATGGTGTGCGTCTGGTTCTTCCGCGATTCGCGCTCCTTGAGAGCGGCCTCGTACTTGAACTTGCCGAAGTCCATGAGCTTGCACACCGGTGGCTTGGCCATGGGTGCAACTTCGACGAGATCGAGATCGGCCTCAACGGCGAGCCGAAGGGCGTCTTCGATGCGGACGATTCCTACTTGCTCACCGTTGGGTCCAACGAGGCGTACCTCGGGGACGCGGATCCGGTCGTTGATCCGGGTTTCGACGCTGATGGCGCCTCCTTGCGTGATGCTCCGAACTGCTGCGCCGGTTGGCTCAGCCGCCTTGTTCACAACGCAGAGACGACGAAACCTCCGCTGCTGCGCATGCGGAGGCCTGGACGACACTGATGTGGCCGGCATCAGCCGACCTGTGTCGGACCTATGCGACCTGCGGCCGATAGGTGGGAGTCAGGCTCCACTTGCGCGGTCCCGGGTCGCGCCCAGGTCCGTGAGAGTGCAAGGGTAGCAGCCGTGTCTGCTACCGAATCCTCCCCCGGCTCTGAACAAATACCCGCCAACCCACTCGAGATTCCCGATATCGCCGACATCCCGGCCGTCGAGGTGGTGCTGACCGTGGCCATGCACCTGATGACAGCCTCGGCCGTGGCCTGCGGGTTGAGCCTGGACGAGGAGGGCGCACCCCGCGAGGCGGACCTCGCCGAGGCCCGGATCCTGATCAATGCGCTCGCAGCGCTGGTTACCGCCAGCGCACCGGACCTGGGTTCGGTGCACGCGGCGCCCCTGCGAGATGGGCTCACGGCGGTGCAGCGTGCTTTCCGGGAAGCCTCGAGCGTTCCCGATGCCCCGGGCGAAGGCCCCGGAGAACGGTTCACCGGGCCCGTCGTCTAAGCAGTCGCCTAAGCAGCCCTCTAGCCGCGCGTTCTTCTATTCGGCCGGGATCAGTTCCACGCCCGCCGGCACCAGCGCCAGAACCCGCTCGGGGATCACCTGCGAGATCTGCTGCGCGCGCTCCGGCGGGACGGTCAGCCGCAACCGGCCAGAATCCCGATCGACGTCGACCCCGATGGATGTGGCGATACCCGGGTCAAGCGCGACCTCAAGGATCTGCGTGAGGACCGCGGACGCGTGGTCGAGTGGATCGACTCCGGCTATCCGCACCAGGTTCGCTTCCTCCAGGACTTTGGGCTCGGGTCCAGCCACGTCAAGCACCAGCGCCTCGCATCCGTCGTCGAGTGCGGCCTTGGCGGCGTCGACCCCGGTGACCGGCACCGGTCGGGCTTCGGGATTCCACGCCGTCAGCGAGTCCAACCCACTGAAGGCGAGCAGCCCGCGCCTGCCGTCGGCAGCAACCATCGACACCACCGACATATGGCTCGACTTGTCCGAGCCGTCGTCGGCGATTTCATCGGCGGTGGCGACAACGGCGACCATCACTCGTCCCTGCAGCACAGCTTCGGCGAGTTCGTCGGGCGTGCTCGCACCTCTGATGCGCTGATCCGCGGAGCCATCGTCGTTGGCGAAGCCAGTCGGGACGGAAATCGTTTGGCCGCTGCCGGACGGGTTGCTGTGTTTATCGCCGGGCTGACTACCGGGCTGATCGCCGGACTGATCGCCGTGCCGGTCCCGACGCTCCACCCCGGCAGCCTAGGCGCAACAATTCGGCGGTGACCTCCACGCCGCTGCAGGCAGCGCAACCCCGAGTGCGGTCCACAGCCGTGA
>CAJXUJ010000118.1 GCA_913061025.1 uncultured Actinomycetes bacterium
AGCAGCATCGATCCGGTGTCACCCATGAAGATCCTGGCCGGGGTGTAGTTGTGCGGCAGGAAACCTGCCGTGATTCCCACCAGCAGAACACTGACGAGGGTGGCGAGTGTTGCGCGATCCAAGCCCGATTCCACGCTCAGGAGGTAGGCGTAGCCGAAGAATGCTCCTGCCGCGACCATCACGATCCCGGCGGCCAAGCCATCCAGGCCGTCCACGAAATTAATCGCATTGATGCTGATGACGACGATGAGAACGGTAAACAGCACGCTCGTGAGCGGGTCGAGGACAAATGTTCCCCCGATGGGCAACCAGATGATCGCGATTCCCTGAAAGGCCATGACCCCGGCGGCCAGTACCTGACCCGCCAGTTTGGTGGGTGCGTCCAGTCCCCACTTATCGTCGACGATTCCCAGCGCCACGATGATGGCGACACCGGAGAGAAGCGCGATCGGTGTCCGGCCCCCCTCGAACACGGCGCTCATCATCGGGAGTTTGCTGGCAAGAACCAATCCGGCTAGAAGACCGCCGAACATCGCAAGCCCCCCGAGCAACGGCGTCGGGGTGTCGTGGACGTCGCGGTCGCGGACCGGCGCCATGACCTTCCACTTCTTGGCGAGTTCCCTCGCAAGTGGCGTCAGTAGGTAGGTGACCGCCGCCGCGGCCACCAAGCACAGGATGTACTCCCGCACGTGTCCTCGCCCTAGGGCTGTGCTTCTCGGGGATAGGCCGGATGCCGGGCGACCAACTTGCCAACCTGGGCTGCAATATCCGCTGAACGGGAGCCGTCGGCGTCGGTGACCGCGCTATGGATGAAATCTGCGATTTCGCGCATGTCGGATTCACCCATGCCTTGCGTGGTAACCGACGGAGTCCCAACCCGGATGCCCGAACCCACTGACGGTGGCTGGGGATCATAGGGAATCGCGTTCTTGTTCAAGGTGATCCGAGCGGCATCACAGCGCTCCTCGGCTTCTGCACCGGTGACACCCAGGGGCTGGAGATCGATCAGCGCCAGATGCGTATCGGTGCCACCACTGGTGGGTCGCATGCCGTGCTCGGCCAGTCCCTCGCACAGCGCCTGGGCATTCCTGATTACCTGCGCTGCGTATTCCTGGTACTCGGGGGTGGCCGCTTCCTTCAGGGCCACAGCCTTCGCCGCGACACCGTGCATCAACGGTCCGCCCTGCATCATCGGGAAGACGGCCTTGTCCACGGCCTTCGCATGCTCGGCCTTGGAGAGCATCATTCCGCCGCGAGGGCCGCGGAGGACCTTGTGCGTGGTGAACGTGACGACGTCCGCGTACGGAACCGGGCTCGGGATCGCCTTGCCCGCCACCAGACCGATGAAGTGAGCGGCGTCCACCATCATGATCGCGCCAACCTCGTCGGCGATCTCCCGGAACGCGGCGAAGTCGATCAATCGCGGGTACGCCGTTGCCCCGCAGATGATCATCTTCGGACGGTGCTCACGCGCAAGATCTCGAACTTGGTCGTAGTCGATGAGTTCGGTGTCCTCACGAACGCCATAGGACACAACGTTGAACCACTTGCCGGAGAAGTTCACCGGCGAACCGTGGGTGAGGTGCCCGCCGTGCGGAAGGCTCATCGCAAGAACGGTGTCTCCCGGCGATGTGAATGCGCCGTAGGCGGCGATGTTCGCACTAGCACCGCTATGCGGCTGCAGGTTCGCATGCTCAGCACCGAAGAGCGCCTTGGCGCGCTCGATGCCGATTTCTTCGGCCGAATCGACCTCCGAGCACCCACCGTAATAACGACGACGCGGATAGCCCTCGGCGTACTTGTTGCTCAGGGTGCTTCCGAGAGCCGCGAGCACCGCCGGCGAGGTGAAGTTCTCACTTGCGATCAACTGAAGTCCGCTACGTAGCCGCTCGAGTTCACCGAGGATGATCTCGGCGATCTGCGGATCTTCCGCCTGGAGGGCACCAAAATCCGGCCCCCAAAAGATGTCCTGATCGTGTGGTGCCATCGTCACTCCTGCTCGCGCTCAACTTCGACAGCAGCCTCACTCGATGCCGCCGGCTCGGCCACTGTATCCCCCTCGGGCGCTTCGAGGGCTTCCAACACCGCTGTGACGCGCTCGGCGCTCACCGCACCCTCGCGGACGATGGAGACCTCTCGAAGACGGACATCCACGATCGTGCTGGCGAGCTCATAATCCTCGGTGGACGACCAGGCTCGCTCACCGAGCAGGCCGGCGTCACAGGCCCCCGCGACGTCGTCCCCTAAAGACTCCAGGGCGTCCTCGATGGTGCGGGGTGCATCGCCACCAGCGATGGTCGCGGTGCTCGCGGCGATCGGACCGAGCCGCGAGCAGACCGCCAACGTGAACGGGTGTAGGGGCATCCGAACCGCCAGGGGTGCGGCGCGTGGGTGATCCCAGGCCAGCGTTGCCTGGGGTCGAACCAGGAGCGTGAGTAATCCGGGCCAGAAGGAGTCCATGAGGACGCGCGCTGGACGCGGAACCCGAGCAGCAACGCCGGTCACCATGGTCGGAGAAGCAACGAGCAGACCGAGCGGTGTATCCGCGGGCTGGACCTTGGCTCGACGCAAGAGCGATGTGCCACGAATGGAGAACGCATCCGTGGCGACGACGTAACTGTTCTCCGTTGGTAGAAGTACCAGGCCACCCCGACGCATCGCCGCCACCGCACCGCTGACGGCCTTGTCCCGATTGCGCCCATCGGCACAATCCCAGATCGTCGACGCACTCATCGAAGTCCCACCCGTATTACCCGGCCAGCCGCGTTGCGAGGGTAAACCTCGGCAACCCAGCAAGGTCCAATCGGTCGGTGACCGAACCGAACACCGGAGCTCCGGGGACGCCGGGGACCATCGACGCGAGTTCCTCATCCAACGTCAGCGACCGCAGAACGCCCACCACTCCTCCCCCGGGTGCATCGGGACCTTGAACGTCAGCATGTTCGACAGCGAGCAATCCACCCGGTCGCAGGAGAACAGCGGCGGTTCGCGCGATGCGCCGCACCACGTCGAGCCCGTCATCTCCCCCGAAGAGCGCGACCGCCGGATCGTGATCGCGGACCTCAACTTCGCGAGGAACCATGGCGTCCGGAATGTAGGGCGGATTGGCGACGACGACATCCACGCATGAAGCCAGGGAACTCAAAGGGTTTCCTGCTTCGGCAACATCACCGGCATCTGCATGCAGCACTTCTACCCGCGAACCCGCGGCTGCGAGATCACGACCGAAGTCCGTCACGTTGCGACGCGTCCACTCAACCGCGGCATCGTCGAGTTCCACGAGATACACCGTGGATCCGGGAGCCTCGAGCGCCAGGGAAAGACCCACCGCGCCACTGCCCGAGCACAGATCCACGGCGGTTCCACCGTCTGCCTCTCGCAGGACACGCACTCCTGCCTCGGCGATGAGCTCGGTCTCGGGCCGCGGGATGAAGACGCCCGGACCAACGGCAACATCGATTCTCCGGAAGGCAGCTCGACCGGTGATGTGTTGGAGGGGAACCCGGCTCAACCGACGAGCCACGGCCTTTTCGAACTCCATCCGCTGCGCGGGACTGGGTTCGTCGTGCAGGAACAGTCGATTACGAGGCACATTCAGAACCCAGGCCATCAACCACGCTGCGTCAGCCTGGGGAGAGGGCACGCCGGCCGCGGTCAACCGACGCTCGGCGTCATACAGCAGATCGCGAACCGACGACCGGCCACCACCGGTGGAATCCGACTCAGAACCGAGCCCATCGAAGAAGTTGGATGTGCCCGCCACGATGTCCCGCTTGCTCAGGCCGACGTCTCGGCCGACCCGGCCAGTCGGCTCTCGCGGTCGGCTGCCGTGCACGCGTCCACGATGGCGTCCAGATCCCCGTCGAGGACCTGATCGAGGTTGTGCGCCTTGAAGCCAACGCGGTGATCGCTGATCCGGTTCTCGGGGAAGTTGTATGTGCGAATTCGTTCGCTGCGATCGACCGTTCGAACCTGACTGCGCCTTGCATCGGATGCTTCCTGAGCGGCCTGCTCCTCGGCGATGGCCAATAGCCGCGCACGCAGGATGCGCAGCGCCTGCTCGCGGTTTTGCAGCTGGCTCTTCTCGTTCTGGCAGGAGACGACCACGCCCGTCGGTAGATGCGTGATGCGAACCGCGGAGTCGGTCGTGTTCACGCTCTGGCCACCCGGGCCCGAGGATCGGTAGACGTCAATACGCAGATCGTTCGGATCAATGGTCACGTCCACATCTTCGGCTTCGGGCAGCACCAGCACCCCCGCCGCGGACGTGTGGATGCGGCCCTGGGACTCGGTGACCGGCACTCGCTGAACGCGATGCACACCGCCCTCGAATTTCAACCGAGCGAAGGGTGCCTCCCCCGGCTCAGGAGCACCCTTGGCCTTGACCGCGAGCGAGACATCCTTATAGCCACCGAGGTCGGACTCGACGGCATCGATGATTTCCGTGCTCCAGC
>CAJXUJ010000119.1 GCA_913061025.1 uncultured Actinomycetes bacterium
AGTTCGGGCTCGAGCATGATCGTGCTGTCTTGGATTTCCCTGCCGTCCAGCCGATCGAAGAGTCGCTCGGCGGCCATCGCACCCATCTCCGTTAGTGGCTGTGCGATGGTGGTCAGGCTCAGCGTTCGCAGGGCACCGAGGGCAACACCGTCGTAGCCGATGATGGACACATCTTCGGGAACCGAGAGTCCGAATTCCTGACAGGCCGCCATGACACCGATTGCCGAAATGTCGTTGCTCGCGAAGATCGCGGTGGGGGCCGGTCCTTCGGCGAGCAGCGATCGCGCGGCCTCAAGTCCGCCGAGGTTCGTTAGGTCGGCCTCGGCGATCCGGATTTGATCGGCAAGGCCAGCTCGCTCCATCTCCTGGCGGTAGATCCGTTCGCGGACTACGGCGGGTTCGAGGGTGCCACCGGAAACGTGCGCGATGTCCTCGTGGCCCAGATCGAATAGGTGCTGCATCGCCATGCGCGCACCGGCTTCGTCGTTGCTGACAACCGCATCGATGCCCGGTCCGGCAATCTCCCGCAAGGTAAGAACGACGGTCGGGACTTCGGCTGCGAGGGCGCGAACCGTTTCGGCCGGTAGCCGGTGCGAGATGAGCATCAGGCCCTCCACCTGAAACTCGAGCAACTTCGCCAACTCGGCACTCTCCACCGCAGGATCCCGTTCGCCCGACACCAGCATGGTGTTGTAGTGATGGGATCTGATGACCGCGTGTGCGCCGTTGAGCATCTGGGGGAAGATCGGATTGTCCAACTCGGCCATGTTGACGCCGATGGTGCGACTTCTGCGGTCGGCGAGACTCCGGGCGGTGGCGTTGGGTCGGTAGCCGAGTTCCGCTGCAGCCTTTTCGATGGCGGCGCGGCTAGCGCTGCTGACCTTCGGTGATCCGCGCATCGCGAGCGATACGAGGGACTTCGATACCCCCGCCCGGGCCGCGACATCGTGGATCGTCGGACGCCGTTCACTCATCGTGGACGTCCCTAACGACTATCTGTTTGCCGGTGGCAACCGAGCGCTCGCATGCAATTGCTGCCCGCAGCGCATCGAGTGCTGCGGTCGGCGGACACGGATTTGGAGCACCGGCGATCACGTCAACGAACGCGGTCGTCTCTGCCCGGAACGCGTCTCGAAAGCGATCGATGAAGCCGGAGTAGACGTCGTTGTCGATTCCGATACTGGGGCCATCGAGGGCCAGTAGTGGCGTCCGGGGCGTGATGCCGGCGCTGAGGGAATCCTGTGAGCCGAATATCTCGAGTCGGACATCGTGACCGCGGGGATCGTGCCGGGTACCCGTGATCGAGATCGGAACGCCGGACTCGGTCACGGCGATGATCTTGGTGACATCGGCGTCGTCGAACTCGGCGTAGTCGCCCTCCCCGCGAATGGCTCGGATGGCCTGGACCGTCTCAATGGAAGAGCCCACGATCCACGACGCGATATCAAAGTCGTGCACGTGTAGATCGCGGAAGATTCCACCGCTGCCGGGCAGGAAATCCCGACCCGGGGGAGTGTGGTCACGCGAGGCCAGGACGAGGTCGTAGACAGTTCCGATTGCACCCGACTCGACCGACTCACGGGCCTGGACCATGCCGGTGTCGAAGCGTCGCTGGAAGCCGATCTGCATCGATACCCCGGCCTGTTCTGCTTTGTCGCAGATGCGTTGGGTGTCGGCGATGGTCAAAGCGATCGGCTTCTCGCACAAGATGGGCTTTCCGTGCTCCAGTAAGCGATCGAGCATGTTGCCGTGGGCATCGGTGGCCAGTGCCATCACGTACGCATCCGCGGTCGTCTCGGCGGCGGTATCCCAATCGATGGCCTGCCCGCCGATGCGCTCGGCCAGCGCTACCGCCCGCTCTGGGGTGCGGTTGGCGATCAGAATCTGTGAGACCCGAGGGTCGGCGGCGAGATCTGTGGCGCGGATGTCTCCCATGCGTCCGGCCCCGATCACGACTACGGTGAAGCCCTCGTTACTCACGTGATGTCCTATCTCTTCGGATGTTGTCTGTTGCCGGCTGGGCCCCAAGTGTGACACGATCACCACGCATTTTGGACCGTTCCAAGGAGTCATAGTGGCCACACCGGATATCTCCGGCATCCCCGAGGTGATCACCGTCGGGCGGGTGAGCGTGGATCTCTACGCCCAAGAAGTGAACGCGGCCTTCACCGACCCTCAAACCTTTCGCAAGTCCGTGGGCGGCAGCCCCACCAACGTTGCGGTAGCCGCTGCTCAACATGGCCATCACGCAGCGTTGGTCACCAAAGTTGGTCAGGACGCTCTCGGTGACTACGTCATCACACGCTTGGCCGAGTGGGGAGTGGACACCCGTTTCATCGGCCGGGACCCGAGCGCGATGACGCCCGTCGTCCTCGCAGCACTGGCTCCACCGGAGGAGCCGCAGATTGTTTTCTACCGAGGGGAAGCTGCCCCGGACACAACCGTTGTCGCCTCTGATGTTCCCGAGTCCGACATCCGTGACTGCCGGATTCTGTGGATGAGTCAGGGTGCACTGGCTCAAGGAACCACCGCGGACGCTTCTTTCGAGTGGTTGGCGGCTCGCGGCCGCCACGATGGCCGCGACACGATTTTGGATCTTGACTACCGACCCTCCATGTGGCCGAGTGTCGAGGTTGCTCGGGAAGCCGCGCAGCGGGCGATTTCCCACAGCAGCGTCGTCGTTGGCAACCGGACCGAGTGCCATATGGCCTTGGGAATCGATGACCCCGACGCCATCGCCGATGAACTGCTGGCTCGGGGCGTGCGCCTAGCGATCATCAAGCTCGGGGGCGGGGGAGTCATGCTGGCCGACGCCGACAGGCGTATTCAGGTCCCACCGCTGGATATTGAGGTCCTGTGCGGTCTTGGCGCTGGTGATGCGTTCGGTGGAGCGCTGGTTCATGGATTGCTGTCCGGTTGGGATCTCGAGCGGATCGGCGCCTTCGCCAACGGAGCGGGTGCATACGTCGCGACCAAGTTGACATGCGCGGATGCCATGCCATCCACCGAAACCGTCGAAGAAGTCATCGCGCGTGGTGGAACGCGCGGAATGCAGGAGTAAGGGAGCTCTGGGTGAATCAGTTGGATCGTGCGGACTACGCAGCTCTGATTGAAGCGCGCGTTCGTGAGCCGCAGTCGCTGCAGACGGCGCTGAAGGGACGTACTCGTCGAGACCTCGTTGGCCCCGATGGCAATCTCCTTATCGTCGCCGTTGATCACACCGCTCGAGGCATGCTGGCTGCCGGATCGGATCCGCTCGCCGTGGCCGATCGGTACACGCTGCTCGATCGAGTCATGCGTGCGCTGAAGGTCCCGGGCGTGGATGGAGTCATGGCCAGTGCGGACATCCTCGAGGAACTCGCGTGGCTCGGAGCCCTCGACGGAGTTGTTGCCATCGGCACCATGAACCGCGGCGGCATCATCGGTGCCCGCTGGGAACTCGATGACCGGCTCACGGCCTACGACGCCGATCACATCGAGGAATACGGGCTCGACGGCGGCAAGACCCTCGTCCGCATCGAGGACACCGACGCTGGGGTTGCGCGGACCCTGGAGATGGTCGCGGCGCTCTCGACGGAGTTGGCTGACCGCAAACTGATGAACATGATCGAGCCGCTTCCGTACCTCATCGATGAGAACGGGCGTGCTCGCCTGGACTCCTCCACCGAGCGGCTGATCAAGGTGGTGGCCATCGCATCAGGCCTCGGGTCTTCCTCCGCCTACACCTGGTTGAAACTGCCAGCCTCGCCGGACATGGACAAGGTGGCGGGTGCAACCACGATGCCCATCGTGATGCTCGGGGGCGACCCGGGGGCCGACGCCGCCCGGACATTCGCTGGCTGGCAGGCTGCGATGGCCGAGCCAAACGTGCGAGGGCTGGTCGCCGGCCGCGCACTGGTCTACCCCGAGGACGGCGATGTGGAAGGTGCCGTTTCCGCGGCAGCAGCGATCGTCCACCCGACTGAAGGAGCAAGCTGATGAGTAGCGAGCGCACCTGGTTCATCCCGGCAGGAAGTTCACCGGAGGGTCGCGCCGACCTTCGCATCACTCCTGAATCCGCCGGCTGGACGTACTGCGGCATGTACGTGTTCACGATGCGTAGCGGCGAGCCAGCGGAATTCACCCTCGACGGCGAGGAAGGCGTGCTCGTCTCGCTCTCTGCGCGTGACTTCACGGTGACCGTCGACGGGACGGACTACCCGATGAAGGGGCGCGACGGAGTATTCGCCGCAGTTTCCGACTGGATGTACCTCCCGGTGGGGTCAGCGGTGTCTATCTCCGGTGACTCGGGTGAGGTCGCGATCGTTACGGCGCGCGCCTCGGAAGCATTCCCCGTCCACTACGGCCCGGCCGAGTCGGTTCCGGTCGAGGTGCGCGGCGCCGGACGGTCCACGCGACAGGTAACCAACTACGCCAC
>CAJXUJ010000120.1 GCA_913061025.1 uncultured Actinomycetes bacterium
GAGAAGCCTCGGTCGATCAGTCCGTGCACCCGCTCGGGCTGACCGAACAATCGCGTCAGGGTCGCTCGCAGCCCGTAGACGACCCTCGAGGCGACGTACACGGCAACAAAGAACGAGGCGACCGTGGTGATCGTGAACGCGCTGGAAGACCCCTTGTCCGCGAGTTCCACAAGCGCCTTGGTGGTGGGCTCTAGCGCTTGCAGCGTGTCAGGACTGCGGTCGAACAATTCCTGGATTCCGCGCTGGACCTGCTGTTGCGTGAGAAAGGCCCCGGCGAGAGCGCCGACGGCGAGAGCCATGGGCGCGAGAGCGAAGAAGACATAGAAGGACAGTCCGCCGGCGACGATGCTGCCCCCGACCGCCGAGTAACGAGCCATCACCGATTGGCCGAACGTCACGGCCTTCTTGATCAGCTCGAACACCAGCACATCATCGCGTACGGCAACGCTGCTAACCTTGCGCTCCCCTTGGCCCCCGTAGCTCAGGGGATAGAGCGCCGGTTTCCGGTACCGAAGGCCGCAGGTTCGAATCCTGCCGGGGGCGCATGTCTTCTCCTTCTGCTCCCCATTTCGCCAAAGTCGGATCCAGCGTCTACCCCACGATCGTGGCGGTCTTCGTCGGGCTCTTGCTGATCTCGAACATCGGGGCAGTCAAGTTAATCGCGTTCGGTCCGCTCATCACCGATGGCGGTGCGTTCCTGTTCCCGCTCGTCTACATCGTTGGCGACGTCCTGGCCGAGGTATACGGCTGGAAGGCAGCCCGCCGGGCAATCCTGATCGGCTTCGCGATGGCGATCCTCGCCGCTGTCACCTTCTACCTGGTGCAGATCTCACCGCCGGCCGACGGCTGGGAGAACCAGGCGGCATTCGAAGCTGTTCTCGGCTTCGTTCCCCGCATCGTGCTGGCGAGCATCCTGGGCTTCCTCGTCGGACAGTTGCTCAATGCCTACGTGTTGGTGTGGATCAAGAAGCGGACCCAGGAGAAGAAACTCTGGGCGCGACTCATGGGGTCGACCGTGGTCGGGGAATTCGCCGACACCGTGGTTTTCTGCACCGTCGCGTTCTACGGGGTCATCACCGGTGGAGACTTCCTGACCTACGTGATCGTCGGCTTCGTCTACAAGACGGCCGTAGAAATCATCCTGTTGCCCGTGACGTACCGGGTCATTGCCTACGTGAAGCGCCGCGAGCCCACCTACGAACTCGATCTCGCCGCCTAAGCGCTCAGCGGCGCGTAACGACCGAGGAACTCATCTCGGAACGCATCGAAGTCACCGGTTTCGATCGATATTCGGATCCGGTCGACGAGCGAGACGATGAAGTACTGGTTGTGGATGGTGGCCAGAGTCGAGGCGATGGATTCCTTGGCCTTGAACGCATGGTGCAGATACGCGCGCGTGTAGTGCTGACAGGTGTAGCACGGACAGCCGTCCTCAATCGGCTCGAAGGTTCTGCGGTTCACACTCGCCGTCAGGTTGTAGCGGCCAGTTGCCGAATAGACAGCGGCGTTCCTGGCGACCCGGGCCGGTGAAACACAGTCGAAGGTGTCGGCGCCGGCTTCAATAGCCGTGAAGAAGTCCTGCGGCTCCCCGATGCCGAGAAGGTGCCGGGGCTTGTTCTCGGGAAGCTCCTCGCACACCCACCGCACGATCTCGTTCATCCGCTCCTTCTCGATCGCTCCCCCGATACCGAAGCCGTCGAAAGGCAACGCGGCGATCTCGGACGCAGCCTGTCGTCGCAAGTCCTCGTATTGGGCTCCTTGGATCACACCGAACAGTGCTTGGTAAGGCCGATCGGCGTGCACGTTGGTCAGCCGCCGATGTTCGGTGATGCAGCGCTCTGCCCATTCCCGAGTACGCCGCATCGCGAGTTGCTGGTATTCCCGAGAGTTCATCAGAGTGGTGCACTCATCGAAGGCGAAGATGATGTCCGCCCCCAGCGCATGCTGGACCTGCATCGATACCTCCGCCGTGAAGCGGTGGCGCGAGCCGTCGAGGTGCGAGGTGAAGGTGACGCCGTCGTCGTCCACGTGCGCCAGTCGGTCCTTGCCGGGGGCGACGATGTCGTCAACGGTCTTGCCGCTCACATCCATAGCGAGGACCTTCTTGAAGCCCACTCCCAGGGACAGCACCTGGAATCCGCCGCTGTCGGTGAAGGTCGGACCGGGCCAATTCATAAAGGCACCGAGGCCACCTGCGGCCTCGACGATGTCCGCCCCCGGCTGCAAGTACAGGTGGTAGGCATTAGCGAGAACCGCCTGCGCACCCAATTCCTGCATGGATTCCGGCAGCACCGTTTTGACGGTTGCCTTGGTGCCGACCGGAATGAACGCAGGTGTGCGGATGGTTCCGTGCGGGGTGGTGATCACACCGCTGCGACCGAGGCGGCCCGGGGCGTCGCCATTGTCCATTCGAGCGACAACCTCAAAGCCGAAACCGGTCACCCGCGAACGCTACCGGTCCACTTTTCCGACCCGATCGAATGAACGGATGTGAAACGTGTGATCAAGAAAAACTCGTGTTAACAGCGTGACTGCATTGACGAAAGAATTTTCCGAAAACTCCTTGTGTCGCCTTGCCAAACGCTGTTACAAAACTCCCAACGCACCGCAAGGTGCGGGTCGGTTCGAAAACCGGCGGCCTACCGGGCAAGACCCGGAAGACCCGAGTGCTGGCGGGGCGGTCGCAGGGTACGGATCGAGGAACAGCACGAGATGTCGGCGCCACGGAAACGTGGGGCGAGCCGCGCGGTCTGCACAAGCCGCGAAGGCCCTGGGAAACCAGGTGAGATCTTGGTTGTTTCACAGCAACGCCCCTCGAACTCATACTTCGAGGGGCGTTGCTCTTTGTGCTGGTTACCTATGTCTACCGGGTGTTCGTTCGGCTACGGGTCAGGCGCGCCGGTACCACCGCGCGAGCCTGGAGATGCCCTCATCGAAGCCCACCCGGGGGCGCCACTGCAGCGCTTCCTGAGTCGGTCGTGGATCGAACCAGTGGGCTGTCGACAACTGCTCAACCAGGAAACGGGTAATGAGCGGCTCGCGACCAGCGAAGGAGGCGACCTGCTCCCCGGCCGAACCGGCAACCCACGCCGGGCCTCGAGGAACCGAACGCAGGTTCACCTGTCCGTTCCCCACTCCGGCGGCGCCGACGATGGCTTCGATTACGTCTCGAACCGGGCGAGGTTCCCCGTTGCTCACCACAAACGCCCGGCCACGAACCATCGGATCCGGTGCCCGATGAACGGCACGCACAAGAGCCTCGGCCGCGTTATCGATGTAGGTCGTGTCGATGAGAGCACGGCCACCGTCGATCAGAAACAGCCGTCCAGCACGAGCTCGGTCGACGATCCGCCCCACCAACTGGGTGTCACCCGGACCCCACACCAGGTGCGGTCGGATCGCCACGACGGGAATTCCCACCTCCGGTCCAAGCACGAGTTGCTCAGCCATGGCCTTCGAGCGCGAGTAGTGCCCGCGGGCACGCTCCGGATCGGCCGGATCGGCGAGAGCCCCGACGAGCGGCTCGCCCACGTGGGCAACCGATGGGCTGGACACATGGACGAACGAGTTCACCCCTGCGACTGTGGCCGCATCGAGGACGACGGACGTTCCCGTCACGTTGACCGATTCGAAGTCCTGCCACGAACCCTCGATCCCCACCCGAGCTGCCAGGTGGATCACCGCATCGACACCGACCATTGCCGCGGTCACATCACTCAGGTCGGTCACCGACCCCAGGACATCGATCACTCGAGCCTGCTCCGCCATCCCCGATGGGTTGCGCTGCAGCGTGACGACATCCCACCCATCGGCGACCGCAGCGGCGACAACAGCATTGCCGAGCAAACCACGACCCCCGGTGACCAGGAGCCGCCCCTGGGTGGCAGCGGTCACGAGTGACCGGCCAGCAGGCTTGCGGCAAGCGTGGCTAAACGCGAACGGTCGATCTTGGCGCCGTGGCGGATATCCACCGGCATTCGATCGATCCACAGCACGGCGGCGATCGGCGGCATCGTCGAGTCACGTGCAGCGATGGCCCGCACACGATCGGTGGTGTCTGTATTCGCGAGTCGAAGGCGCAGCTGACTCCGTTTCAGCGTCGTCGACAGCCGACTCGTCGGGACGGTTCCCTGGACAGGGGCCGGGGCACAGACCACGGCCACCACTTGAGCACCGATGGGCCCGACGCCGACAACAGCCGCGATCGTCTCGTCGAGTCCAGCTTCGATGGTCTGCTCGACCGACACCGGACCGATGGGTCCGTCGGCTGTGGTGA
>CAJXUJ010000121.1 GCA_913061025.1 uncultured Actinomycetes bacterium
GGGACCCGTAGAAAGGGGCAGTAACCGCCGATCCCCCGATCGGCGACTGCATCATCAACCCCTCGAAGGGAAAACATATGTTCAAGCGCTCAAAGCGCGGCAAGGCATTCACCGTCATTGCGGCGGCCGGTGCCCTGTCCGTGACTCTGGCCGCCTGCGGTGGGTCGGACGACTCCGGCAGCGGCGACTCGGGTGGCGAAGATACCGCCACTGAGGAGACCACCGAAGAGACCACCGAGGAATCCGGTGGAGACGAGGGTGGCGATTCCGGCGCCCCCGTCGCCGTCTCGCTGATCACCAAGGATCAGACCAACCCGTTCTTCGTCGCCATGATCGAGGGCGCGAACGAGGCTGCTGCGGCCAACGGTGTTGACCTCACGGTCGGCTCCGGCAAGGAAGAGGGCGACGACCAGGGTCAGATCGACCTGATCGAGAACGCCATCGCTCAGGGCCAGGCCGGCATCCTGATCACCCCGATGTCCGTCAACGTGAATGACGCCATCAGCCGCGCACGCGAGGCTGGCCTCTACGTCATCGCGCTTGACACCCCGACCGATCCGCCGGACGTCGTGGACATCACCTTCGCAACCGACAACTGCCTCGCGGGCCAGGCCATTGGTGAGTGGGCCGCCGGCAAGCTGAACGGTGAGAAGGCTGTCATCGCCGAGCTCGTGATCTTCGACGATCGCGTTGTCTCCGTTGACTACTGCCGCGCCAACGGCTTCCTCCAGGGCATGGGCATCGATGTCCCGACCCTCGAGGACATGACCAGCGCTGCTGACAGCGGTTCGTACACCACCGGTGCCGGTGGCGAGTACGAGATCGCCTGCCTCGAGGCAACTGGTGCGAACGAAGAGGGTGGCCGCAAGGGCATGGAGAACTGCCTCGCTGCCAACCCGGACATCAACGTCGTCTACACGATTAACGAGCCCACCGCCTTCGGTGCTGCCGTTGCCCTCGAGGCTGCTGGCAAGACCGTCGGTGAGGACGTCATCATCGTGTCCGTCGACGGTGGTCTCGCCGGTGTTGAGGCTGTCAAGGCCGGCACCATCCAGGCCACCTCGCAGCAGTACCCGCTGCTGATGGCGAGCCTCGGCGTCGAGGCGATCAAGACGATCGCCGACGGTGGCGCACCGCCGGAGAACACCTCCGCCAACGGCGAGTTCTTCGACACCGGTGTGACCCTGTGCACCGACGATCCGATGGACACCGTCGTCTCGGCTCCGCAGGAGTCGGCGCAGTACTGCATCGACAACGCCTGGGGCTAAACCCCGCGCGTCACGTGCGCACCGAGGGGCAGCAGCCACGCGCTGCTGCCCCTCGGCTGCACTAGGGGACTGATCGAGGTGAGCAATTCCCCGGCGGAGCATCGATTCCCGCTCTACACTCACCGAAACCGCACGGCACCACCCCCGAGAAATCCCGATAACTACTCACGTATGGAGGCCCCCCGGTGAGCGCACCTGCCACCTCGGACTACGACCTCGACGAAGAGTTCGCCGTCAAGCGCACGCCTGTTCAGCGGCTGCAGATGACGCTTCACCGGTATCCCTGGTTGAGCTCACTCATCGTTTTGATCGTCGTCATCATCATCTTCGGCTTGGTAAACGAGCGTTTCCTTCTCCCGTCGACGATCTCGCTGATGATTCAGCAGACGGTCATCGTTGGAACGCTGGCGATTGCACAGACGCTGATCATTTTGACCGCCGGCATCGACCTGTCGATCGGCGCCATCATGATCTTCGGCCAGATGCTGATGGCGAACTTCGCCGTCTATACAACGGCCTCCAACGTGTTGCCCATCGCCGGGCAAAACCCATGGATCGCCATCTTCTTAGGTATCTGCGCGGCGACAGCCGCGGGCGCCGCCAACGGCTTCCTCATAGTGAGATTCAATCTCCCGCCATTCATCGTCACCCTGGGCACCTGGAGCGTGTTCATGGGTCTGACACTCATCCTGTTCAAGGCGCGCACCATCCAGGGCCCCGAAATGCCCGATCAGATGAAATTGATGGGCGAGTCCTTCCCGGTCGGACCGTTCAACTTCAGCTTCGGCGTCGTCACGATGTTCCTTCTGTATCTGCTCTTCGCGTGGATCCTGAAGAACACCGCCTGGGGTACCCACGTTTACGCCGTCGGTGATGATCCGGTTGCCGCTCAGCTGACCGGTATTAACACCAAGCGCGTGTTGTTCAGCGTGTACCTCGTGGCCGGTGTGGTGATGGGTATCGCCGCCTACATCACGATCGGTCGCGTCGGTTCGGCCAGTCCCAACGTGGACCCGATGCTGAACCTGCAGACCATTACTGCTGTGGTGATCGGTGGCACGTCGCTCTTCGGTGGACGAGGCGCGGTGATCGGTTCACTGCTGGGAGCGCTCATCGTTAACGCAGTCGAGATGGGCCTCTCCCTCGCTGGCGTTGACCAGGCGTACCGAACAACAGCCATCGGCCTGCTGGTCATCCTGGCCGTCGGCGTCGATCAGTGGATTAGGAAGGTGAAGGCATGACCGAGCCCATCGTCAAGGGACGCAACCTCGTCAAGCGGTTCGGCAGCGTCACCGGTCTCAACCACGCGGACTTCGACCTCTACCCCGGTGAGGTCCTCGCGGTGATCGGTGACAACGGCGCCGGCAAGTCCACCCTCATCAAGTGCTTCGCGGGCGCTCACACGCCCGATGAGGGTGAGATGTGGGTTCAGGGTGAGAAGGTCGAGTTCAAGAGCACCCACGAAGCTCGCGAGCACGGTGTCGAGACTGTTTTCCAGACCCTCGCTGTGGCTCCTGCTCTGGATATCTCGGCCAACCTCTACCTGGGGCGTGAACTCCGCAAGCCGGGCCTCTTCGGCAAGGTGTTCCGCCAGCTTGATAAGAAGCGGATGCGCCAGGAGTCGGGCGAACACCTGCAAGATCTCGGCATCATGACGGTGCAGAACATCTCGCAGGCCGTCGAGACGCTGTCCGGTGGTCAGCGCCAGGCGGTATCCGTGGCCCGCGCCGCGGCATTCGGTAGCCAGGTGATCATCCTGGACGAGCCCACTGCCGCGCTCGGTGTTCGCGAGTCAGCCAAGGTGCTCAGCTTGATCCAGGACCTCAAGAAGCGAGGCCTCTCGGTCATTCTGATCTCGCACAACATGCCGCAGGTGTTCGAGGTTGCCGACCGCATCCACGTTCAGCGTCTGGGCCACCGCGCCGCGGTGATTACCCCGCAAACGCACTCCATGAACGATGCCGTGGCGATCATGACCGGCGCTCTCCAGGTGCCGGAGAACGAGCAGACCCTCGCGCCGGTGGGATCCGCCGCCTAGGAGATAGCGCTACGCGTACAGCGCGGGGCGGTTGGGGATTTCGATCTCCACCGCCCCGTTGCTATTGAGGGCATCGACGGCAGCCCTGCACGACACCGATGCCATATATCCATCCCAGGTCGATGCACCCGCAGGACCGGTGAGCCCGCGGATCGAATCAATCCACGCCTGCAGTTCTGCTCGGTAGGCCTCCCCGAACCGTCCGAGCCACAGCTCCGGAATCTCTTGACCGCGTGCTCGCTCGGAGGTTCGAGTCACGAAGGTGCCATCACCCATGTCCAAGATGCCATCTCCGCCAACAACCGAGCATCGAACTTCGTAGCCGTAGCGCGCTGTCATGAACATCTCGATCGTGACCAGCACGCCGGATGTAGTCCGGAAGGTAATCAGGAGGGGGTCTGCCTGGCCCTCGGGCACATCAGGACCAGGCTTGCCGGACAGCACCTGCACCCAGGCGTAGTCCTCACCAAGCAGCCAGCGGTTGATATCGACTTCGTGGACCGCGGAGTTGTTGATGCTCAGCCGGGTGTCCAGTCCATACGGGGCGTACGCGTTGCGGTGGATGTTGTGGACAACCAGCGCATCCCCCACTTGCCCTGCGTCCAAGCTCGACTTGAGGGAGACGTATCCCGGATCGAAGCGCCGCATGAAGCCGAGCATGATCAGGCGCTTTCCGCCCGCCACCTCGGCATCCATCACACGCTGGGCCTCCTCAAGCGTGGGAGCCAGTGGCTTCTCGAGCATCATGGGCTTGCCCGCTTCTAGGCAGGCGAGCGCCTGCTCGGCATGCAGGTCATCCGGGCTGGCGATCACAACCGCATCGACGGAATCGTCATCGATGATCGCCTCGGCTGATGGCAGGGCCCGTGCCCCCAGATCCGCAGCAAGGGATTCAGCCCGGTCCGT
>CAJXUJ010000122.1 GCA_913061025.1 uncultured Actinomycetes bacterium
TGCATCCGGATCATCTCGGCGTCGTACACATCGCGGACCACGCCAGCGCGAGCACCAGCAACTTTGTTCGCCGCCATACACACACCTTGGCCGCTGCCACACACGAGAACTCCACGTTCCGCCTCGCCGCCGGCGACCTTGTGCGCCACGGCCGCGCCAAAGTGCGGGTAGTCCACTCGTTCGTCGGAATCCGTCCCGACGTCGAGCACGGCGTAGCCCTGCTGGTTCAAGTAGTTCACCAGCGCGGTCTTCAATCGGTACCCAGCATGATCGGAGCCAATCGCAACCGTGAGTGCCATCGCTGCTTCTCCCTAGTAATCGATCAACGAGCCTGGACGTAGTCAACCAATGCGCGTTGGCGTTCGGCGAGCAAGCCTGCGGTTGCCCCGTTCGGCTCGACGATGACGGCGGATCCGCCTTCGGGCTTCTTCGCCACTCCTAGTGCGAGGAAAGCGGCTCCGACAACTGCCGCGTCAGGCTGATCACTGGGCACGAGTCGGCGACCCGAGGCGTCTGCAATCAATTGACGGAAACGTGCATCGACGGTTCCTCCGCCAATCAACGGCAGCGGATCGGGCAACTCGGCCCCCGCCTCGAGAACTGCACCGATGCCCAGGGCGACTGCATGCGCGACTCCCTCGACAACGCTGCGCAGCATCGCTTGCCGATCGGTGTCCAAACCAAGGCCAATCCAGGCACCTCGCAGCCCAGCATCGACGAACGGCGTGCGCTCCCCTGCGACGTAAGGAACGAAGATCGGGTCACTCGGCTGCACACCGCTACCTAATGCGTCGTTGGCTTGCGCAGGAGTGGCGTCGAGCCAGTCCAATGCTCGTCGTAGTGCGATCCCCGCGTTCTGAACGGCGCCGATCCGATACCAACCCGAAGCTGGCTCACCGGCTTTTGCAAAGAGGTGCGTCCCGCGCGCAATGCCACCGCTGGGTTCATCGACAATCGACACCGTCTGCGAACCGGATCCAACCGCGGTAAAGCCGTCCCCAGTGGACAGACCTAGTCCAGCGATCGCGGCAGCGGTATCCGCCGCTCCCACAACACAGGGAACCGCGCGGCCGGCGAGATGGAGTTGGCCTGCATCCGCACCCGAGCCGACGATCGGAGGCAGAAGGTCACGCTTGGCGCCGGTCCACGCGATGGCGTCGTCGTTCCACGTTCCTGTCGCGACATCGGCGAGCAACGTGCCGGTGGCGTCGCTGGGTTCGGTGACGATCGCTCCTCCCAGGCGAGCGCGCAACCAGTCCTTCGGCTGAAGTGCGTAGCGGGCCTTCGCGAGTACGTCGGGTTCGTGGGTGGCCACCCAGCGCAGCGACGTTGCCGCGAAGCCAGAGACCGCAGGCGAACCGAGGGCAGCGAGCGTGTCCGATCCGAGTGCGGCTTCCATCTCGGCTGCCTCATGACCAGCGCGAGTGTCGGCCCAGGTGATGGCAGGTCGGACCGGGTCGAGGTTCTCATCACAGAGGACGAGCCCGTGCATTTGTCCGCTGAAACCAACGCCGACGACCGCATTCAGGTCAGCGCCCGACGACGCAACCTCCTCGGCGGCTGCCTGCGTGGCCGACAGCCACTCGCTCGGGTCGGCCTCCGCCCATCCCGGCCGAGGTGAGGACAGCTCGTACGCGCGTGAGGCCTTCGCGCCGATGTGACCTTGGTCATCAACCCAGGCAACCTTCACCGAACCTGTGCCCAAGTCCACACCCAGAGCCGCACGAACATCCGCCATGCGTGGAAGTATCGCGCACATGCACAATCGCATTGCCGTGGTCGGCAGTCTGAACATCGATCTCGTCGTCGAACTCGACCGGATGCCCAACCCCGGAGAGACGGTCTTCGGCTCCACTCTCGAGCGCCACCCCGGCGGCAAAGGTCTGAACCAAGCGGTCGCCGCCGCTCGCTTGGAAAGCGACGTTCACATGCTCGGCGCCGTCGGTGATGATGGCTCCGGTGACTGGCTGCTCGACGTCGTGCGGCGCGAGGGAATCCACAGCGCAGGAATCGCCAAGGCACCGGGAACGTCCGGAACCGCGGTCATCGAGGTCGACAGCAATAGCGAGAACCGCATCATCGTGATCCCCGGCGCAAATGCGATGGTCAACCCCACAGCCGTCTCCGATCATCTCCGGTCACTCGACGCCGTCGATGTCGTGCTGACGCAAGGTGAAGTGCCTATCGACGTGATGGTCGCGGCAGCCGAGACCGGCAAGAAGATCGGTGCGCAGGTGGTCGTGAACCCCGCACCAGTCATGGACTACCCGAAAGAACTGCTGAAGAACGTCGACGTCCTCGTGCCGAACGAACATGAAGCAAAAGAACTCACCGGGCTATCCGTCGACAACATGGTCGACGCCGTGGAAGCAGCCCAGGCTCTGCAAGAGCGCGGCCCGACATGCGTGATCATCACCCGCGGCGACAAGGGCGCAGTGTGGACGTCACCGGAGGGCTCTGGACAGACGGCAGCCTTCAAGGTCAGCGCAGTCGACACCGTCGCGGCGGGCGACGCCTTTTGCGGCGGGCTATCCGCAGGCCTGGCCCGCGGACTTGGGATGGCCGAGGCGCTGCGGTGGGGATCGGCGGCCGGAGCGCTTGCCGCAACGGGACGCGGTGCCGTGCCGTCCCTACCGTCGCTGGCAAAGGTGACCGACCTGCTCGAACGCTAGCCCCTACGCCGGCTGCTTCTCGTCGAGCCGCTCGACCCGATCATTCGCATTGCGCATCGAGGGCGACGCCGGTCCAAGAACCATTGACATGCCGCCGAGTAGCGCGCCGACAGCCGGTTTCGCGACAGTCATCGGCACCCTCGGCAGCCTCAGGATGCGTCGGTGTGATTCGGGAATCGTTGCGACCGCGCCGGCGAACAACACGCTGTAAGGAGCCTTGGCCGGCAATGGGACCGGAGCAGATCGGATGAAGTCCACCGTCTTCCAGGCTGCTTCGTCACCGCGCAGATCAGGTGCGAAGTCACGAATCTGCTCGTCAAGTTCGGCAACCGATCGCGGCGGGTTCACGACGCCGACGAGTTCACCTGCTTTCGCCCACTCCCGAACGTAGGCATCCTCTCCACCGGGGATCGGTCCACCCCAGACCCGATGTGTGGCAAGGAACGAGTCGGTGAACGCAACGTGCACCCAGCGCAACAGGTCTGGATCGCTAGCGGAGTACTCGCGCATCTCGCCGCCCACCGGATAGGTGCCGCGCACCTTGCGGTGCATGCCGCGCACTCGAGCGCACTCGCGGTCCGCTTGAACCGTGTCACCAAACGTCACGACGGTCAGCCACTGGGTGGTGCCCGCAAGTCGGCCTAGTGGATCTGCCTCGTAGCGGGAGTGCTGCATGACTCCAGCCAGTGCACCGGGGTGCAGGGCTTGCATCAGCAGCGCCCGAACTCCACCAACAAGTGTTGGAAGCGAACCGTGCACTGCCCAGGCTGCAGAGCCGGGGCCGAAGTAGCCGGTGTCCACACCGTCCGCGAGCTGCTTCACCCAATCGGGTGTTCCCTCCGGATCTCCGGACACGATGCGGCGAAAGCCCTGGGCAATACGCGTGCGCGCAAAATCAACCGCACTAGAAACCGGGGACATGTCGCCAGCGTGCCAACATCGCGCCGATTTCGCACCTCGGCCCGGACCCGAGGAGCACCTCAGACACGTAGCGGCGCCGGAACTCGAGGAGGAGTCGAGTTCCGGCGCCGCGTCTCGTGCAGCTGCGAATGTGGCGTTCCCAGCTGAGTCCCTATTCGGCAGCGGTGAGCGTCACCGTCACGTCCTGGGTGCGACCATCCCGCAGGATCGTGAGTTCCACGGTGTCTCCCGGAGCATTCGCCCGAATCGACACGATCAGCTCGGTGGACTCCGCGATCACATCGCCGTCGATGGCGGTGATGACGTCGCCGTCCTGAATACCCGCAAGATCCGCACCCGAACCAGCGGTCACCTCGGCGACGCGTGCTCCGGGTCCGGTGAACGAGGTGTCGAGGGAAACACCGATCACCGGTGTGGTGGACGAGCCGGTCGAGATGATCTCGTCGACGATGCGCTGGGCGGTGTCGATCGGAATCGCGAAGCCAAGACCGATGCTTCCGCCGGGGCCACCCACGGCACCGAGTGATGCGATGGCGGTGTTCACGCCGATCACTTCGCCAGAGCCGTTGAGCAGCGGTCCACCGGAATTGCCCGGGTTGAT
>CAJXUJ010000123.1 GCA_913061025.1 uncultured Actinomycetes bacterium
CGTCGCAGCACGGCTGGATGTAGTAGCAGGACGGGCAGAAGTCTTTGCCACCGCGACGCTCGAGGTCGCTCTTCTCGCAGGCCGGGCATGGCCCCGGATGTCCCATCACGGGTCAATTATCGGTAAAGAACAACGACGACGCCACGAACGACGCGCGTTACTCCGCGAGGATCCAACGTCCTTGCGCGTTGCTGTAGACGAGCGTGCGCGTGCAGACCGGTCCACCCTGCCCGCCGTGCATCCACTGCGCCCACGACTTCCCCCAGCCACCACTGATCGACGTTTGGCTACCGAAGCGAGTACCGGTGATGTCATCACAACTACCGGAGGACGGAAGCCCGATCTGCTGGACTATGGCAGGCGGGGTTTGCGTCGAGTTGCTGCCGACATTGCCGATGGAACTTGTGACGGACAGCCCCCAGCCGTTTGTGTTTCGAGGGGTGATGGTGACGCTGTAGGCACTGGTCTGAGCGAGTCCGGGAATCGAAAGCTGAGCCGATGACGTCGTGTACGTGCCTGGTCCTGATGATCGAGCCATGAGCGTTCCCATGCGACTTGCGAGTTGCGTAACAACGACGCGGTACTCGCTGATCGCATAGCCGTTGTCGCCACCACTGGTCCAAGTGAGGTCGACAGTGGTCTCATCACTCCACGAACTCGACACCCCGGTTGGGGCGAGGGGAATACCGGGTGTTTGCTGCACTGAGTCGCTGGCGTCCCCGAAGTCACTCGACGTGGCTGCGCGAATCTGCACGGTGTACGTGGTCCCGTCAACTAGCGGAGTGTTGTCACTTTCGGTGGTTATCGTCGCTGATGTGCCCGAAGTCCCTAATGATTTCCAGACGGTGCCGCCGTCTGTCGTGTATTGATAATTGGTGATTGATTGCGCACCTAACGAAGCCGCCTGCCACGTGAGATCCAGGCTCGCTGCTCCCGGAAGTGCCTCAAGACCAGAAGTCTTTGATGGGATGTCTTCAGGTGCGACCGGAGTTGCGACCACTTGATTAGAAAATGCTCCCGCACCATTTCCATTCACCGCACGAATGCGGATGAGATAGCTGGTTCCGTTCGTTAGCCCGCTAATAGTGATCGGACTGCTGGTGACTCCCGTACTGACCCAGGCGCCCCCATCGAGTTGGTACTCATAGTCAGTGATGGCTGAGCCACGGTCGCTTGGCGCCGTGAAAGCAACGGTGACCTGCGTGCTTCCCTGCGTGGCGGAAAGCCCATAGGGAGCCAGGGGGACGGCGTTCGGGGTCGCTGACACCGCAGCTGATGCGGTGCCGTCGCCAATACCGTTAACCGCGCGGATCTTGACGGTATACGTCGTGCCGTTGACGAAATCGATGCCCGTGCTGGTTTCGTTGATTCTCGCTGTGGTTCCTGTTGTGCCCAGCGAGGTCCAAGCGGTGCCATCGTCCGTGGTGTATTCAATGTCATCGAGGACTGCGCCCTTGGTATCGATACTCCCCCACTGAAGATCCAGGTACTCGTCTCCTGGGCTGATGACAAAGTCCTGGGGCGCTCCGGGCGCACCAGCGGGGACACCGGTCACTCCTTCGGATGCCGAACCAGCTCCGACGGCATTACGGGCTCGAAGAGTGATCGTGTACTGAGTGCCCAGTGTGAAGGCAACTCCGGCGCTCGTGGTTGTGATGTCGACATTCGACGTACTCGTTCCACCGAGGGACAACCAATTCGCGCCCGCATCTGAGGAGAACTCATAGTCCGTGATGGCTGACCCATTGGCATCAGGTGCAACCCAGTTGAACCGGAACCCATCTGGGATCAGTGTCATCGTGGGTGAAGTAGGAACTCCCGGAACTCCGAGAGGCGTGAAAGTTTGGGCCGCCGATGCCGCGCCCTGGCCAAGTGCGTTGACTGCGCGTATCTCGATTCCGTAGGAGACGCCATTGGTCATGCCGGTGGCGGTCAAGGGACTGCTGTCGGTCGCTGCCGATTCCCAAGCGCCAAATCCAGTGGAGTTCGGATTGAGTCGATACTCATAGTCGGTGATGGTCGAGCCCTCGTCGCTTCCTGGGGTGAAGGTAACGACAGCGGATCCGCTTCCAGGGGTGATGGAGTCGATGGTGGGAGCCAGTGGAGCCTGGCCTGGAGTGACGGTCATCGCGTTCGATGCAGCGCTTTCACCTTGGCTGTTCACGGCTCGGATGCGAATGCTGTAGGTCTGACCGTTGGTCAGCGAACCAATCGTCACTGGACTTGTGACGTCGGCTGGGCTGAGAGCCGTCCAGCTCCCCGTATCCACCGAATACTGGTAGTTGGTGATCGTCGCGCCACCGTCACTACCAGCTGAGAAAGCAACGTCGGCTTGAGTATTTCCCGGAGTAATCGAGTTAATGATTGGTGCGGCCGGAACAGTGGCTGCTGACTCGGGTTGTCCGTTGGCCGCACTAGATGCGGTACCTGCTCCCAGGGAATTGACTGCACGAACCTTGATGGCGTAGTTCCGACCATTGGTGAGGGAGCCGATAGTGATCGTCGTCGATGTTGATGAAGTGCTCTGCCAAGCCCCGCCATCAACCTGATACTCGTACTCGGTGATGGAAGACCCGCCAGAGTCTGCAGGGGCGGAAAAAGAGGCGACGAGTTGCTGGTCACCGCTGGCGATACTCAAACCAGTGGGAGCGCCGGGTGTGGTCCCCGGGGTCACGGCTGCGGAAGCGGACGAGGTTGCTGAACCAGCGGAGTTTGTGGCGGCAACGGTGAACGTGTAGGAAGTCCCGTTCGTCAGTCCCGTGATTGTGCAGGACGGTGTCGTTGAGGAAGACGTCGATGTGCACTGCGCGCCGCCCGGTGATGCAGTGACGGTGTAAGAGTCTGCGGTGACTCGACCTCCGGCCGAGGGCGCTGTCCACGACACTTCTGCTTGTTGGTCGCCTGCCGTGGCCGCGACGGAAGTCGGTGCTGCAGGAGCGCTGCCCGCGAAGGAAAGGGATGCAGAGCCCCAATCACCCCAGGAATCGAAAGTGCTTGACCCATCTCCGGGTCGACGCTCAAGACCCCCCGCACCTCCGGCGGGGCTGTAGCTCACGCCTGTGGCGCTCGCATCGGCGAAGGAGCCGCCAGCTCCACCGGAACCTGTGATGCTGTACGACCCGTACCACCCGATGCTGTCACCGGCACCTCCACCACCACCGCCATAGCCATAGCCACCACCCCCGCCAAAGCCGTCTATCAGCGCTCCGTAGGAACCTCCGGCACCTCCTGCCGACCACGATGCGCCTGGGCTTCCGGCTCCAGGGTCAGTAGCGTCGGGGTAATAACCGGCTCCTCCACCAGCACCCCCGTCTCCGCCACCACCGAACCACGTCGACGAGAACGAACGACTCGATCCACCGGCGGCGGTGTTGTTGGCTGCGCCGTCGCCGCCTTCCCGAATCTCGTACGACGATCCGCAACCGGAGCCGAAGGTGTAGGCGCAGTCGGCGGTCCCCGGATAGGGAGAAGCCCCACCTCCACCGCCGCCAGCGACGAAGAGGACATCGTTGGCCGCTGTAGAACTACCTTCATAGACCGCGCTGAAGCGACCACCATTCGCTCCACTGCTGAAGCCCAATTGACCGCCTGTGCCAATGACAACAGTCACTGTGGACATCCCCGTGACATCGAGGGTTGCCTGGACTCGCGCCCCGGTTCCACCGGCAGCTCCGACGTATGTTTTGCCGTCCTCGATCCGGTAGGGATAGGTGCCACCTCCGGCCCCCTTGAGGTCGAGAGTGAGACTGCTGGCTCCGCGGGGAATGGTCACCGTGATGGCTTGGTTGCCCCAGGTGGAACCGCCGCTGTAGTAGTCCTCCCACGAGCCGGTGCAGGTGACGGTCTCACCGATATCCGGGGAAGAGATTTCACACGAAGGAGTCGAGGCGACCGCAGGCATCGCGGGGATCGTGAGGCCAGCACCGATCAGGGCAGCACCGAGGGCCATGTTGACTAGAGGCCGCACTCGTCCCACGGTGGGATTTAGCCACGGGTTAAGCGTGGTAGCCAAGTGACCCTGGGCGGTGCCGCGGAAACTGTCCGGTTTACCGGACACCCGGTGACTCTTGAGCTGCGTCACCGATTCTTCGAAGCAAAGCCGCTTTTGCCCCGGCATAGTGGAACCATGACGTCGGTGCTCGTAGTCGAGGACGACGCATTCGTTC
>CAJXUJ010000124.1 GCA_913061025.1 uncultured Actinomycetes bacterium
AGCTGAGGCGCGGCAGGTACTCGGCAAGATCGGCGGGAGCCAAACCCGCCTTGCGAACCGCCTTCAACGCCGCACGCAGATCCTTGTCGAGATCCTTGCCGTAATGCAGCAGGATGATGGATCCATTGCGAAGCCCCGATCCGCGGTAACTCAACTCGCCATCGGCAACGACCGCATCCCACATCACAATGCGTTCGATTCCACAGCGCCGTGCAACGGCACGCACTCGCGGACTATTTGCGGCCATTCCGTACGGAGGACGCATCATCCATGCGGATTCATCGAAGTCTTTTTCGATCTTCCGCTGCGTGTAGCAAATCTCGTGGTCCAGATCTGTCGACAGCTTCGCGTATGAGGCGTGCGTTGCACTGTGGTTTTGAATGGAACCGAACGCCGAGACTCGGGAGAAATACCGCGAGCGATCCTGCACAGTCCACGCCGTGAGAAAACTCGTGATGGGAACCTCGCGCCGTTCCACCAACTCTCGCGCACGAGCGCTCTTGAAGACTCCGTCGTCGATCGTGATGAATACGACCGGATCCTTCGTGCGCACCCGGTAGATCGGACGAAGATCCGGAATGACCGCGAGCGCCTTAGGCGTGTCTCCGGCTTTCGGATCCGGGAGGGCGACGGCCGTCGGTGTGAAAAGGGCCGCGACCAAGGACACCGTTACGGCGGCCAGCACCGCGGTGCGTACCGCGGTAAACACTGCGCGAACGCGCGGTCGACCCATCGAAACTCCTCGGCCAGGGGAAGTCGGCCTTGCGGCCGTGACCAGTTCAGGAGTCTACGCCCGGCGTCAATCCCGAGGTATCCGGCAGCGATGCGGCCGCCACTCGCCGCTACGAGAAAGCGATGGACGTCACCGGCATGTGTGACGTCGCTGGAAAACCCGGAGCAGTGGGGGTCACACCGTGGCGAATCAGCCGCGACCCGAGCGCTGCGACCATCGCGCCGTTATCGGTGCATAGTCCGGGTCGTGGAACCCGTAGGACGAGGCTCGCTCCTTCGGCCCGCTGCTCCATCAGTGAACGCAATCGCGAGTTGGCCGCCACGCCCCCGCCGAGCACAAGGTGATCGACTCCCTTGTCACGGCACGCGGCGACGGCCTTTCGTGTCAGCGCATCGGCCACGGCCTCCTGGAAACTCGCCGCGACGTTCCTGACCTGCGCGTCGTTCATCTCCTCACCGAAAGACGCCAACAGCCGGGAGACCGCGGTCTTGAGTCCGGAAAAGGAGAAGTCGTAGAGGTGATCAGGGTCATGCATGAGTGCCCGCGGAAGGTCGTAGGCCGCGTGATCACCATCCGCCGCCGCCCGGTCTATATGCGGACCCCCGGGGAAAGGCAGACCGAGGAGGCGCGCAACCTTGTCGAACGCTTCTCCCGCCGCATCGTCCAATGTCTGACCGATCGGCTCGATGCGATCGGCGGTCATAAGCACGAGTGAGGAATGACCGCCGGAGACCAGAAGAGCGATGACGGGGTCGGGGAGCTCACCGTGTTCAAGTTCGTCTACCGCGATATGAGCAGCGAGGTGATTGACGCCGTAGACGTCGACTCCAAGCCCTGCGGCAAGACCCTTCGCCGCGGAAACGCCAACCAGGAGAGCGCCCACCAGCCCAGGACCCGCCGTGACGGCAACTGCGTCGACATCGGTCAATGCGATCCCGGCTTGTTCACATGCGGCATCCAACGTCGGGCCCCACGCATCGACATGCGCCCTGCTCGCGACCTCGGGAACCACTCCCCCGAAACGCGCTTGTTCATCGATACTCGAGGCAATGACATTCGCTCGTAACTGACCGTCGATGACGATGCCGATACCCGTCTCGTCGCACGATGTCTCGACTCCCAACACGACGGCGCCGGTCTGCGTCATACGACACCTGCCTTCAGTGGTCTCTTGCGCATGATCACTGCATCGCCGCCGTCGGGGTAGTACCGCGAACGCTTGGCGATAGGTTCGAATCCGCAGCTTTCATACAGGCCCGTAGCCGAGTGGTTGTCCGCTCGAACTTCGAGGATCATCGAAGTGGCGCCGCGTTCCACCGCCCGGTCGATTGCCTGGTTGAGCAGGGCCCGACCGATTCCCGTACCTCGACATCCCGGGTCCGTCGCAAGCGTCTGCAGATCGCTGTCCGGCGCGAGAGTCGAGATACCGACGTACCCGATGGGTGCGTCAGCCACCGCCACCAGATAATCGCGTGTTTCACCAGCCAGTTCCCGCCAAAACTGATCGATGCTCCAGCAATCGTTGGGAAAGCATTCGGTCTCGATGCGATGTACGTCATCGATATCCCACCATCGCATGGAACGAATCGTCGGCGAGTTCGGCGTCGACTGTGCCGGCGTTGTCACAGAACACCTCCCGGCGAGTTCGCCGCCGACCATGTGATGTCGGGTGCTCGGAGGTACAGCGGTCGGGGAGCAAGCAACGGGCCGACGGGAACGAGCACTGCGGAACCGTCAGATCCATGCGGTACCCAGTCGCTCTCCACGGATTCGACCTGTGCCCCCGCGTCAATCAATTGTGCTGCCCTTAGCGCCATCTCGGCCGGATCCACAACGCTGTTCGAGATCACCGGAAGCGCGAAATCGGCCTCGGACTTCAACTGCACGCGGGGACCATCGATCCGCAAGGCTGCTGAGTTGTACCGCGCCCAGTACACCTCGTTGCGACGAGCATCCGTAGCGACGACAAAACCTTCCTCATACTCGTCGGAAGCGTGACGAATCGTCGACCAGGCGATCGCGTCGAGGGAGCACATACCGACGAGCGGAACGTTCCACGCACGCGACAGGCCTAGACCAAAGGCGATGCCGACGCGCAGACCCGAATACGGACCAGGACCCACCCCAACGCACACTGCATCGAATCGCGTTGGCCCTGACTTCTCGAGAACGCTCGCGAGCAACCCATCGATTACCTCCGCGTGCCGACGTCCACCCTCCGCGCTCGCCATCACGCCGGCTTGACTCGCGTCACCGGTTCCGATGGATGTCACCGAACCCGAGGTGTCGATGGCGAGAACGGACATACTCACCTGTCCTCTCCTGCCAACGCCCCGAGGAGGCCAGAAGGATCGGCACCGTGACGGGTCACGTGCAGTGTGCGTGATTCGTCATCACCTTCGAAGCGAATGGCAATGCGATCACTCGGCAGCGCCCGCTGCACCCGCGCACCCCATTCGATGACCACGGCTGTATTGATGAGATCGATGTCGAGGTCGTCCCACTCTTCCAGCGAGGTAAGGCGGTAGGCATCGACGTGGGTGAGGCCGACTCCCGTGGCCCCGGCGGGCATCTCTCGGGCGAGTACGAAGGTCGGGCTGGTGACGGCTTCGCTGATACCCATTCCCGCAGCAATCCCTTGGGTAAAGGTCGTCTTCCCCGCACCGAGGTCCCCTTCGAGAACGACGACGTCCCCCGGGCGCAGAGCGCGTCCGAGTCGCTGCCCTATCGATCGGGTTTCGGCGGGAGAGGAACTCTCCAGCCGCACTTCTGCGGCGTCACTCACGCAACGCCCCGCGTCGCCACGAGATCGCGTCGAACCCGAGCAATCAAGCCATCGAGGAGCTCATTGACCTCGCGTGGACGTTCGAGCATCACCATGTGTCCGCTGTCCCCGAGCACAGCGAACTCGGCACCGGGCACCGCTTCGACGATCTCTTCACTGAGCTCCGGCGGGGTGAGTCGGTCCGATGCGCCGACGATGACGAGAAGTTCTGACTGCTGGAACACCGGAAGCGCCGCGTGTTTGTCGTGCTCCTGCAGCGCAGGTAGGAAGTCGGCAACAACCTCCAGGGACGTACTGGCGAGCATTTCGGCGACGAACCGCCCGGCCTGATCAGATGCCGGAGAGCCGAACGAATACAGACGGGTGACCAGAAGCCCCAGATCGCTGTCCGACCAGCCGTCG
This sequence comes from uncultured Actinomycetes bacterium, assembly GCA_913061025.1. Taxonomy (GTDB): domain Bacteria; phylum Actinomycetota; class Actinomycetes; order S36-B12; family S36-B12; genus S36-B12. The sequence continues at coordinate 3,921 of CAJXUJ010000124.1, forward strand.
ATCAAATGCTCTCGCTCGGCCAAGAACTGGGCGATGGATGGCGCCCACGATTGGGCGATCTTTCCGACCGGGCCCGGAAGTCCGAGGGAATTGGCACGAACGCTGCCCGCGGTTGTGGCGATCAGCGCCACCCCTCGAATACGTGTCCCGAAGCTTTCCGGATGTTGATCGGCGTAGGCCATGACGGACATCCCGCCCATGGAATGGCCGACCAGGACGATGGGCCCCGACGGAACAACGGC
>CAJXUJ010000125.1 GCA_913061025.1 uncultured Actinomycetes bacterium
CGATCGCCGTCGAGGGAGAGCGTGGCATCGCAGATGTGTTCGAGTGCTCGCGGTCCGGCGACGGTTGACTCTTTGGTGACCTGACCGACGAGGCACACGGGGATGCCACGTTCCTTGGCGACTCGGGTGAGTGCCTGGGCGACTTCCATCACCTGGGCGACACCACCGGCGCGGCCGTCGACATCGGCGGACGCGATGGTTTGCACCGAGTCCACGATGACGAGCGAAACGTCCCTACCCAGTTCGTCGATGTGGCCGATGACGTTTGCGAGGTCGGTCTCGTCGGCGATGAAGAGTTGCTCGCTGTCGACTCCAATACGCGAGGCACGCACGGCGATCTGGTCGACGGATTCCTCACCTGAGATATACAGCGCCGGCTTGCCGGTCTTCTCGGCGATCGCATTGGCGACGTTCAGCAGCAGCGTGCTCTTGCCCGCTCCGGGTTCACCGCTGACGAGCAGCACCTGTCCGGCTACGAGTCCACCGCCGAGCACACGATCGAACTCACCGATGCCTGTGCTGATGCGGGGCACCGGTCCTTGGGCGGTCACCGTGGAGACGGGCCGGGCCGGGTTTGTGGGTGATGCCCCCTGGGTCGACGCTCGTCGTCCGGGAGCCGGAGTGGTGGGCGCGACCTCGGCGACGGTTCCGAACTCCCCGCACTTGACGCACTTGCCGGTCCAGCGCAGCGAACTCGCCCCGCACGCGGAGCACTCGAACGACGGCTTGGACTTGGCCACGGTTGCTGCTCGCTACGGAACCGGATCGGCCGGGTGCGGAGCTAGTGCTGCATCGGTGGGGTTGCCGCGGAGCAGTGCTTCTCGCTTGGCGCACATCTCGGCGAGGACGTCGTAGGCCTCCTGGCCGATCAAGGCGACGATCTCATCCTTGGAGCCGATGTAGACGGGGTCGGTTGCGATGTGGGCATCGGTGTTGCCGGTGCAGTACCACTGGAAATCGTGGCCACCCTCGCCCCAGCCGCGGCGGTCGTATTCGCCGAGGACCACTACGAGCCGCTCGGTGCCGTCCTCGTATTCCCGGTCCTCGTAGGTGCGGCGCAGGGGGAGTTGCCAGCAGACCTCGGGTTTGGTCTCGATGAACGAGACGCCTTCCTTGGCGGCGAGATGGTGAAGTGCGCAGCCGTAGCCGCCCTCGAAACCCTCGGAGTTGTGGAAGATGCAGGCGTTATCGATCACGCGGGTCTTCGATGCGCCGTCTTCCTTCTCCGTCCAGCCGCCCTTGTGGCCGAGTTCGTAGTTCTCCCACATGTCGGGGGTGAGCTTTTCGACCCACTTCTCCACACGCTTCTTGTCCTTCTTCTCCGAGAAGTGCGCCCCGTGCACGCAGCAGCCGGCGTCCGGGCGATCGGCATCGATGCCCTTGCAGCCTCTGCCGAAGATGCAGGTCCAGCGGGAGGTCAGCCAGGTGAGATCGGCTCGGATGAGTTGGTCGTCGTCGGCGGGATCGACGAACTCGACCCATTGACGCGGAAAGTCCAGGGGTACTTCAGGCACTAGTCGAGCCTAGGTGAGAGAGGTGACATCGTCGAAGGCGCGGGGGTGTGTTGTGGACATAGGGTGGTGGCGTGCGGATGGGTGTCCTGGACGTGGGCAGCAACACCGTTCACCTGCTCTTGGTGGACGCGCACTACGGCGCTGCTCCGATCCCGGCCTCCAAGCACAAGACGCAGATGCGGTTGTCCGAGCACATCGATGCCGACGGCAACATCGATCGCTCGCTCATCGACTCACTCGTGGAGTTCATCCAGCAAGGCCAACAGCTCGCCGAAGACCAGGGTGCGACGGAGATCATCGCCTTCGCGACCTCGGCTATCCGCGGTGCAGGAAACGGCGACGACGTCATCACCGAGATCAACGATCGGACTGGTATTGCCATCGATGTGCTGTCCGGAGACGACGAAGCCCGGTTGACCTTCCTGGCCGTGCGGCGTTGGTTCGGGTGGTCGTCCGGGCGCCTGCTTCTTATGGACATCGGCGGTGGCTCCCTCGAACTGGCGATCGGTGCCGATGAGGAACCGGAAGTGGCCATCTCTCTCCCGCTGGGCGCCGGGCGATTGACACGGGACTTCGTGACGGCCGACCCGCCCACCGCATCCGAGATCAAGGAACTTCGCAAGCATGCACGCGCGGTGATCGCTGACTCGATCGGTCCGATCCGCCGGGCTGCCGATCCCATGCTGTCCGTCGCCACCAGCAAGACCTTCAAGCAGTTAGCGCGCATCGCTGGCGCACCGGCCTCCTCCGAGGGGCCCTATGCCCGACGGCGATTGAAGTCATCCGATGTTCGCCAGTTGGTCACGTTGCTCTCCGGGCTTACCGTCGCCGAGCGGGCCAAACTTCCCGGTGTGTCATCGGGGAGGGCCGGCCAGATGCTCGCCGGAGCGATCGTCGCCGAGGCTGCGATGGATCTCCTCGAGGTCGAGGAACTCGACGTCTGTCCGTGGGCGCTGCGGGAGGGAGTCATCCTTCGACGCATGGACGGCCTGACCCGATGAGCGGCGCCCCGGGGACGGCGGGCGCGGAGGTCTCCGTCGATCGCGGCTTGACCGACGAACAAGTTCGTCAGCGGATCGAGCGCGGCGAGGTCAACGAGGCCCCCACCGCTAACGCCCGAAGCCTCGCGGACATCATCCGCAAGAACACCTTCACCTGGTTCAACGCCCTCATCGGATCGATGTGGGTGATCATGCTGATTGTTGCGCCGATCCAGGACTCGCTGTTCGGATTCGTGATCGTCGCGAACACACTCATCGGCATCATCCAGGAGTATCGAGCGGCTCGGACCCTGGAAAAGTTGGCGGTCATCGGTGAGGCCAAACCTGTAGTCCGCCGCGACGGAGAGGACATCGAAGTCCGACCGTCCGAAGTGGTGCTCGACGACGTCATCGTGTTGCGCACCGGCGATCAGCTCGTGGTCGACGGCGAGGTGCTGCAGGCACACGGTTTGCAGATCGACGAGAGCCTGCTCACCGGTGAGGCCGATCCGGTCGACAAGCATCCCGGCGAAGCGGCGATGTCCGGCTCGTTCGTCGTCGCCGGCTCTGGCGTCTACCGGGCAACGCGGGTGGGGCGAGAATCCTTCGCGGCCGGTCTCACCGAGCAGGCGAAAAAGTTCGAGCTCACCAATTCCGAACTGCGCGATGCCATCAACAAGTTCATCCGGATCGTCAGTTACTTCCTGATACCGGTGGGCGTCCTGCTGCTCACGTCGCAGTTGATCCGGGCGGATCTACCGATCAACGAGGCGATTCGTGGAACCATTGCCGGCGTCGTGACCATGGTCCCCGAAGGCCTGGTGCTGCTGACGAGTATCGCGATGGCGGTCTCGGTGATTCGACTCGCGCAGCGACGGGTGCTTGTTCAGGATCTGCCCGCCGTCGAAGTTCTTGCACGGGTGGACACCGTGTGCGCGGACAAGACGGGAACGCTCACCGAGCCCGGTATGCACCTGGGCAACGTCGTCACGGTGGGTGACCGATCGGAACAGGACGTTCGCGAGGTGCTCGGAGCGCTCGCGGCGGCCGAGACGTCACCGAATCCCACGATTCTGGCCATCGCCGATGCGTGCGCTGACCCCGGTTGGACCGTCTCGGCGACCGTCCCGTTCTCCAGCGCGCGGAAATGGGCGTCCGTCGAGTTCACCGAGCACGGTGCCTGGGTGCTCGGTGCGCCGGAGATGGTCGTACCCGATGACGATCGGGTCCGCGAGCTTGCGGCCCCCTTCGCGAACCAGGGTGCTCGGGTGCTCGTGGTCGCGTTCGCCAACGTTTCCGCGACAGCGATGGACGCCGAGACCGGGCCCGGTCCCGTCACTCCCGAGGCGCTCGTGGTCATCGATCAGAAACTCCGCGACGATGCGAAGGGCACCGTCGAGTACTTCCTCGACCAAGGCGTGCGGGTCAAAGTGATCTCCGGTGACAACGCAGAGACCGTGGGAGCGATCGCCGAGGAAGCCGGGGTGCCGGGAGCCGAGGATCCGGTCGATGCGAGGCACGCGCCCACCAACACCGACGATCTTGCGCAGGTCATGTCAACGCACTCGGTCTTCGGCCGAGTCACGCCTGCGCAAAAGCAGCAGATGGTGGACGCACTGCATCTTGGTGGTTCAACCGTCGCGATGACGGGCGA
>CAJXUJ010000126.1 GCA_913061025.1 uncultured Actinomycetes bacterium
GGGCTTTGGCAAGCGGAGACGGCCGTGTGGCCGGGTCACAACGCGCCGGTCAACACCATCTGGGTGTCCCACCTCGACGACGACGAACTCGCCGTGGTGCGGTCGAGCCTGGGTGAAGCGGAACTGCGTCTGCGCACCGGAACACGGCTGTGGCTCGGCGACCGTTCCGCGCTTCGTGCCGTCGGAACCGTGCTCGCGGTGCACCCGCTGGTGAGCGGCACGCACGTGGGCTACCGACAGCGCAGCGGGCCCAAGGGCGGAACCCTCGTCGTCGTTTCCGGTGGAACAGCGCACGGCATTGGGCTGTCCGGTCCGTCGCCGGCTGCATCGCTACGTCAGCGGGTCACCACCGCAGGCATCGGAGCCCTGGACGCAGCCGGACGCGCTCTTTCACCTTTCACCTGGCAGGGCAAGCAACGGTGGTTCGCCGAGCCCCCGCACCAACATGTGTCGATGATCTGGCTGCCGCACGAGTGTGTTGTTCCCGAGGTGGGCGATCAGCTCACCGCGGATGTGCGGTTCACGACCTCGCACTTCGACGCGATTGAGGGGCTGGCCGACTAACACCTGCGATCGTCACCACATCCGGTGCACCGTCGAAAGGACCGCCCCCCGGATCGTCTTCATCGTCAATAACTCCGTCGGTGCGGACCGGATCGTGTTTCGGGTTCAGCATGTCTCGGATCACCATCACCGCGAAGTAGACGGTCGCGGCGATGTGGATGAACGTTGCCACCGCGTACAACTCGGTGCCCAACGCTTTCGCATTCTCGATGTCGTACCCGGCCAGATGCCACCAGATGGCGGCGAAGTAGACGACCTCACCGGCCTGCCAAATAAGGAAATCGCGCCAGCGCGGACGTGCCATCACCGCCAGCGGCACCAGCCACAGCACGTACTGCGGTGAGTAGACCTTGCCGGAGAGCACGAAGGCCGCAATGACGAGGAACGCCACTTGCGCTAAGCGTGGTCGTCGCTTGGTAGCAAGGGACAGCACCGCAATCGCCAGGAACAGCACCAGGAATGTTCCACTCGCCACGGTGTTCAGGGCATCGGCGGGGACGGCCGGTGCACCGAGCACACTCGCCGCGTACCAGAACGAGCCGAAGTCCACGCCGCGTTGTGAGTTGAATGAGTAGAAGTACCACCAGCCATCGAAGTTGGCTATCGCGAACGGCAGGTTCACCAGCACCCACGTCAACGCGGTGGATCCAAGAAGCACGAGTGACGGCCGCCAGCGCCCACTGCGAAGAGCGAGGATCGCGAACGCGCCGAGCAGCAGGATCGGATAGAACTTCGCCGCAACCGCAAAGCCAAGGGCGATGCCTGCCCAGCCCGGCTTGTTGCGAGCCCACGCGAGCATCGCGAGCGCGGTCAGTGCGATGGGAATGAGATCCCAGTTGATCGTCGCGCCGAGGATCATCGTCGGGGCAAGCGCCACCATCGCCGCGTCCCACGGTCGATGTCGAACGGTGAGCGCGGTTGCCACAACGGCGATCAGCAGGAACGGCAACAGACCGAGGATGTTGATGTCGAAGAAGACAACAAGCGGATCGGCACCGATGAGGCTCGCGATCGGCGTGGTGAGCAGCGCGGCTACCCACATGAAGACGCCGGTGATCACCGGATACTCCAGTGGCTGACCGCCCGGCGGTGTTTGGACGTAGGGGATGAACCCTTCGGCGAAGCCTCGGAAGCCGTAGAGCGCGGGGATATCGGAGTAACACAGTTGCTCATAGCGGTCTGGAGAAAGCCATCCACCGGAGACGCACGAATAGTCGAGTGCGTAACCGATGAGGTATCCCGCGGCAGCGAGCAAGATCAGAATCCGCAGGACGCCCCACGGGGGTGAGAAACGCGCGATGCGAGTGCCGAGATTTCCGCCAACGATGCTGGTGCTGGCCCCGACGATCGCGTCGCTCCGGCTGGGTCTCACCCGCGATTGAGGCGGCACACGCATGCCGGGTGCCTCCTTGAACGATCCGGTGTTACGGCGAGCTACTGCTTCTTCTTTTTCTTACCCGATCGCCCATTGTCGTCGCCCCCGAATTCCGCGGACGCCGTCACCGTGTCCGCGTCACCGGCTTGGCCCTGCTCGCCTTGTTGGTTGGCGGGTTGATCGGCCGGCTGATCAGACGGCTCCGGCTGGTTCGGGTCTTCGGGGTTGGCTTCCTCGATACCAGGATCGGGACCGAACTCGGTCTGGATCTCCGGAGTCGGGCAGCCCAGCGGCACCTCTTCCATGTCCGGCGGCAGCACCGTTGGGCAGTCCATGCCCTTGAGCGCGCCCTTCGGTGGGCTCGGGAACTGCTCCACCTCGGTCTTCTTCAGCGCGCCCTTCATATATCCGGTCCAGATGGCGGCTGGGAAGCTTCCACCGGTCACCATCTCGCGGCCGCCGGTGCCGGAGAGCGAAACCGGAATGCCGTCCTTGTTCTCCTTGGTCATGAAGACCGCTGTGGAGAGCTGCGGTGTGAAGCCAACGAACCACGCGCTCTTATTCATGTCCGTGGTGCCGGTCTTGCCGGCGGCTGGACGACCAAGGTCGCGGGCCGTTGCTCCGGTTCCGTTGGAGACGACCTCGGTGAGTGCGTAGGTGACCGAATCAGCGACGTCCTTGGAGAAGACCCGCTTGGTAGACGGCTCGTACTTGTAGAGCACCTCGCCGTTGGAGTCGACCACCTTGCGGATGAACGTTGTCTTCGCGCGCTCGCCACGGGCGGCGAAGGTCGCGTACGCATTGGCCATGTCCACGGCAGACGGTGACGCCGTTCCCAGTACGAACGTTAGGTCGAGGTTCTTCATGTTCATGCCGGGCGTGCGCTTGGGAATGCCGGCGCGCACCGCAGCATCGGCAACCCGGTCTACACCGACGGCGTCTTCCATCTCGACGTATGCGGTGTTCACTGATTCGCGTGTTGCCTCAAGCAACGTGATTTCGCCGTAGGACTTGTCGTTGTAGTTCGTGAGCTCGTAGCCCTTGATCTTCGCGGGCGAATCACCCTGCCAATAACTCTTGAGTGAGACGTCGTTTTCCAACGCTGCGGCGAGGGCGAACGGCTTGAACGTTGAACCCGCCTGCGCGAACTGGCGGGTGGCGTTGTTGATCTGATCGTCAATGAAGTCCTTGCCGCCGTACATCGCGACAACCTCGCCGGTGCCCGGGCGAACAGAGGCGAGGCCGATGCGCACGCCCTTGGTCTTCGAATCCGGACCGAACTTGCGGACAGCCCGTTCTGCCGAGAGTTGCGCGCGTCGGTTGAAAGTGGAGACAACGGTCAGGCCACCACGCTGAATCTCGGTCTCATCGATGCCGAGGGCAAGAAGTTCCTTGTGGACCGCGGTCAGGAGGTGTCCGTTCTGTCCGCCGAGGCGGTTGCCGGCTTGGCGTTCGGTGATCTCTGGGAACGCAGCTGCGTCGTAATCGGCCTGGGTAATCCAGCCCTGACTCAACATTCCGTCGAGGACGTACTGCCAACGTCCCCGCAACGTTGACATGTTCTCCTCGGGATTGAGACGACCGGGGTTGTTCATGATCGCCGCGAGCACCGCGCCCTCGCTCAGCGTGATGTTCTGAATCGGTTTTTGGAAGTACGCCATGGCTGCGGCTTCGATGCCGTAGGCATCTCGACCGTAGAACGCGATGTTGAGGTAGTCCTCGAGGATCTGTTCCTTCGACACCAACGTCTCGAGTTTGAAGGCCAGCAGTGCTTCCTTGATCTTGCGCTTCCAGGTGCGCTCTTGCGTCAAGAACGCGTTCTTCGCGTACTGCTGCGTGATGGTCGATCCACCTTGGGTCCACGGTCCGGAATCGAAGACGTTATTGACGGCCGCGCGAGCAATACTGATCGGCGAGATACCGCCGTGCTCGTAAAAGCCACGGTCCTCGGCGGCGAGCACTGCCTCTTGAACGTGGATCGGGATGTCCGCAAGATCGCTCGCGCGACGGTTCGCATCACTCAAGCGCCCAATCTCGCGCTTACCGCCGGCGTAGTAGACGACGGTCGCTTCGGTGGTTGCAAGATCGTTGGGAGTTGGCACCTCGGTGCGGGCCAGAACGAAGCTGAACGCGGCCACCCCGGCCGTCGTGGTGACCGCGAGCAGAACCGCGATGCTCCATAGGAAGATCTTCAGTGGCGA
>CAJXUJ010000127.1 GCA_913061025.1 uncultured Actinomycetes bacterium
ACTCCTCTCCTGACCCTTTTTCCCACAGTCCGGGAGGTCGACCGACTTTCTCCCGGTTCCTGGCGACAATCTGCCTTTTCCCCCCAGGGTCTGGCGGGCGTGCCCCCGCGTGGCTGCGCATCGACCCCCTCTGGCAAACTACGCGGGCACTTGTCGCTCGAGGGCCCTCTACCCCTCGGACCGGCAGTCACTAGATCCGATCGGCTCTCATGCCCCACGTGAAGCGCCGCCCGAATCGACTACAGACCAGGAGATAAGCCACCCGTGGCCGTCAAGATCAAGTTGAAGCGCGTGGGCAAGGTCCACGCCCCGCAGTACCGCGTCGTTGTTGCCGATTCCCGCACCGCCCGTAACGGCCGTGCGATCGAGGAGATCGGCATCTACCAGCCCCTCCAGGAGCCGAGCCTGATCCAGGTCGACTCCGAGCGTGTCCAGTACTGGCTCGGTGTCGGTGCGCAGCCGACCGAGGCCGTTGCCGCCATCCTCAAGGTCACCGGCGACTGGCAGAAGTTCAAGGGTGAGCCCGGCGCGGAAGGCACCCTGAAGGTTGCAGAGCCCAAGGCCGACAAGAAGGTCGCCTACGAGGCCGCGGTCAAGGAAGCCGCATCCGAGCCCAAGACGCCGGCCCCGAAGAAGGTCGAGTCCAAGGTCGAAGAAGCCGCCGAGAAGGTCGAAGAGGTCGTCGAGGCTGTTGCGGAGAAGGTCGAGGAGGCCGTCGAGACCGTCGTGGACAAGGTCGAGGAGGCCGTCGAGGCTGCCGTGGACGCCATCAAGGGAGATGACGCTTCCGCTGACTCGTCCGACGCCGCCGCCGCCGAGGACGCCCCGGCCGAGGAGAAGTCCGAGTAATGCTCGACGAGGCGCTGGGTCACCTGGTTCGCGGCATCGTGGACAACCCCGACGACGTCTCGGTCAAGGAACGATCCGGACGACGTGGCACGACCCTGGCGGTAAGTGTGAATCCCTCCGACATGGGTCGCGTCATCGGTCGTGGCGGTCGCACCGCCACGGCGCTGCGGACCGTTGTTACCGCGATCAATAACGGTCGCGGTGTCCGCGTGGACTTCCTCGACGTCGCTGAGCGGTAAGTACCCGAAGTGCTCGTCGTCGTCGGGCGCATCGGACGTCCGCACGGAGTTCGAGGTGCGGTGAGCATCGAGGTTCGAACAGACGAACCCGAAAGGCGCTTTGCTGTTGGCTCGCACTTGCTCACTGATTCCGGGCGGGAGCTCGTGGTCGCCTCGAGTACCTGGCACAGCGGTCGCCTGCTGTTGACCTTCGAGGGATACGACGACCGCAACGCCATCGAGGAGCTGCGCAACCAACTGCTGAGCGTCGACCGTCCCGAGGATGAAGAGCCCGAGGATCCGGAGGAGTTCTACGACTCCGCGCTCGAAGGTTGCGAGGTTGTCGACGCAGCCGGGACGCCGATTGGTGTTGTGCAGGAGGTCTCCCATCTGCCGGCCCACGACATGCTCGTTGTGCGCCTTCCCGACGAGCGAGAGGTGCTCGTTCCCTTCGTGGAAGCCTTTGTGCCCACGATTGACGTGCCGGGCAAGCGAATCGTGATCACGCCACCCGACGGCCTACTCGATGCAGAGGACGACGAGGAATCCTGATGCGTGTCGACATCGTCTCGATATTCCCCGAGTACCTGTCTCCGCTGGATCTCTCCCTCGTTGGAAAGGCCCGTGAAGCGGGCCTTATCGATATTCGCGTCCACGACCTCCGTGAGTTCGCGACCGACCGACACCGCACAGTCGATGACACGCCTTACGGCGGGGGACCGGGCATGGTGATGCTCGCGGAAGTGTGGGGTGCTGCGCTCGATGCCGTTCGCGCAACTGCCGAATCCGACCCATGGCTGGTTATTCCCACACCATCGGGTTATCGCTTCGATCAACCAACGGCGACGACGCTGGCGCAACGTGAACACCTCGTTATCGCGTGCGGTCGCTACGAGGGCATCGATTCCCGGGTGGCCGAGTACTACGCGGCATCCGATGAGTGGGCCGGCGTTGTCGAGCTTTCCGTCGGCGACTACGTGCTTGCTGGGGGAGAGGCTGCCGCACTCGTCATGGTGGAGGCCGTAGCCCGATTGATTCCCGGTGTGCTCGGCAACGCCGAGAGTGCCGCAGACGATTCGTTCAGCAAATCCGACGGCGCACCGCTGGAGGGCCCGCTGTTCACCAAGCCACCGGTGTGGCGCGAGCTGGGAGTTCCGGACGTCCTGCTGTCCGGTGATCACGGACGGATCGCCCGCTGGCGTGAGGAGCAGGCGGTCGAACGCACCCGCGAACGCCGTCCCGACCTCACCCCCTAGCCATTGTGGGGGGTGTGGCACACTTGGGCGGCTCGCCCGACGTCTGCCACGAGGGACGCATGAGGGCGAAACACTCCACCTAGCCGTGGGCGACTTGTGGCGCTTGCAGGAAGAGAAGTAGCGATGAAGACCCTCGACTCCGTCGACGCAGCCGTACTGCGCGACGACATCCCCGAGTTCCGCGCCGGCGACACCGTCAAGGTGCACGTCAAGGTCGTGGAAGGCAACAAGACTCGCGTCCAGGTTTTCCAGGGCGTCGTCATCGCACGCTCCGGTTCCGGCGCCAGCGAGACCTACACGGTTCGCAAGGTTTCTTATGGCGTCGGCGTCGAGCGCACCTTCCCCCTGCACTCACCCATCGTGGAGAAGATCGAGGTCGTCACCAAGGGTGACGTTCGACGCGCGAAGCTCTACTACCTGCGTGGTCTGCGCGGCAAGGCGGCGAAGATCCGCGAGCGTCGGGATAACACCCCGGCTGCTTCGACCTCGGAGAGCTGATCTTGGCCGATCGCGATCGGCAACCATGGTGGGACATCCCGGTCACGATTGCCGTGGCGCTCGGGGTCGTCCTCCTCATCACCACCTTTCTCGCGAAACCGTTCTCCATTCCTTCGGGCTCGATGGAGGACACCCTGCAGATCGGTGACCGCGTCCTCGTCAACCGTGCGGTCTACAACTTCCGCGACATACAACGCGGGGACGTGGTGGTCTTCGATGGCTCCGGTTCATTCGTTCCGCCGACGGTCACGCCCGATCGGGACCCGATCACCGGTGCCTTGGTGTGGGTAGGTCAGTCCTTCGGCCTAGTTGCGCCAGATTCAACGGACTTCATCAAGCGGGTCATCGGCACCGGTGGCGATCGCGTGACGTGCTGCGATGCAGACGGGCGAATCACGGTCAACGGTGAACCCATCAACGAGGACTATCTCTTTCCCGGTGACGCGCCGAGCCTGCAACCCTTCGATGTCGAGGTTCCAGAAGGCATGCTGTGGGTTATGGGTGATCACCGATCGGCGTCCGCGGATTCGCGAGCGCATCTAGGAGATCCCGGTGGGGGATTCGTCCCCGAGTCGTCCGTGATCGGACGCGCCATGACTGTGCTGTGGCCGCTGTCCAGGATCCAGAACATTCCGTTGCCCGACTACCAGGGTGCGGGCGGTCAGTAACCGTGATCGTTCGATGAGTAAGGATTCGCCAGGAAAGCACGCGCGCGAGAAGAAGCGCATTCACCCGTTCTGGCGCGGCCTGCGCGAAATCGTCGTCATCGTCGTGGTTGCACTGGCGCTATCGGCGCTGATTCGGGCCTTCCTGCTCCAGGCGTTCTACGTTCCGAGTGCGTCGATGGAAGAGACTCTGCGGCCTGGCGATCGCATCATCGCTTCGAAGATCACTACAGAGATTTCGGGAGTCTCGCGCGGTGAAATCGTGGTGTTCAAAGATCCCGGAGACTGGCTTCCTGACCCGCTTCCGCCGTCGGACGATTGGCGAAGTCAACTCCGGCAAGCGTTGACCTTCATCGGAGTTCTCCCCAGCGATACCGGTGATGACCTCGTCAAACGAGCCATCGGTATCGGTGGCGACCGGGTTGCCTGCTGCGACGCCGAGGGCCGGATCGTCGTCAACGGCGTGCCGCTCGACGAGGACTACATCATCGGACCCACCGATCAGGTTCGATTCGATGTGACCGTCCCGAAGGATTCGATCTTCGTTATGGGAGATAACCGCGGAAACTCCCGCGATTCCCGCTATCACCTTGACGTGAACGACGGCGCGGTTCCCGAGGAGAACACCGTCGGTCGCGT
>CAJXUJ010000128.1 GCA_913061025.1 uncultured Actinomycetes bacterium
GGCGTGGCAGGCCCTGGACGCAACGACGGACCCCTACCTCGACCCACGGGCATGGATTCTTCGAGAGCCGGTGTTGAAGCCGCTAGTTCCCTGACCGCGGATGCGCCTGCTCGAAGGTGCTGCGCAACCGTTCGACCGAGACGTGGGTGTAGCGCTGGGTGGTGGCCAAGTTGGCGTGGCCGAGAAGTTCCTGAACCGACCTCAGGTCCGCACCGCCCTCGAGAACGTGCGTTGCAGCGCTGTGCCGCATCGCGTGCGGGGCTATCGCCGGTACGCCGGCCGCGTCGGTCATCCGTCGCACCACCGAACGGACCACACGTGGATCGATCCGCGCCCCGCGCTCGCCAACAAACAGCGCCGACTCCCCCGCAGTCGCCAACTCACCCCGGACACCAAGCCACGCGTCGAGTGCCCGCCCCGCCGGTACGCCATACGGCACGGTGCGCTCCTTGTTCCCCTTACCCAGGACCCGCAGGGTCCGGTTCGCGTCGTTGACGTCGTCGACGTCTAGCCCGCTGATCTCGGAAACTCGTATCGCCGTTCCGTAGAGGACTTCCAGTACCGCGTGATCACGCAGGGCTAGCGGTGAACCGTCATGCCGTGCGGCGAATTCCAGGACCTGGTGCGCCTGACTCTGGTCAAGAACCGTAGGCATCCGATTGCCCACCCGTGGACTTACCAAGCGATGACCTGGATCCACCGAACACAAACCGCGGCGCGTGCACCACGCGGTGAACGCACGGGCCGAGGCCGCGCGCCGGGCAATCGTCGCCCTCGATCGCCCATCCATCGTCGCCGCGGCCAACCACGCGCGCAAAGCGGCCAAATCGAGCCCAGCGGGTGAATCGATCGCACGACCCGCGCAAAAAACTGAAAGATCGCCAATATCGGCAACGTAGGCGCGAACCGTGTGCGCGCTGCGCGAGCGCTCATCACGAAGGTGGCGTTCGAAGCCATCAATCGCTTCGCGCCACTGCGGTGTGACCTGCTCGTCTCCCACCTACGCATCCTGACAAGTGCCAGACCTCCGCAACACGAGCCACGCCGCCAAGCATCAGTCCTGAAAGGTCCATAACCCCTCGTGATCCTCGTGGGCCAGACCTTTCTCCACGGCGCTCGCCAGGAGTTCGGTCACGATCCCGAGGCGATGCCCGCTGCGCACGGCAATCTCCTCTTTCGTCACACCACGGTGGTGCGACCGATCGGTTGGCAGCACGTCTAGGACCTCGCGCAATTGCGTCGACACATCATCTTTCGCGTCATGTTCGGACGGTGCTACGCCGATTGGATCGATCGCTAACCGGACATCATCGATATCTGCAGCGAGGGTCGCCACCTGATCGTGGATCAGTCGATGGGTACCGCGCGATGTCTCAGAGGTAACCGGGCCAGGAACCGCTAGGACAGGACGATTCATGTCGCGCGCGTGGTACGCGGTACTGACGGATCCGGAACGATGCGCGGCTTCCACGACACAGGTCGCACTCGCCAGCGCAGCGATCAATCGATTCCTGGTCAAAAACCGTCGACGCCGCACGGCCTCACCCAACGGGGCTTCACTGAGAATCAGACCACGATCCACGATGTCTGCGAAGAGCCCCTCGTGTCCGCGGGGGTAGAGGACGTCAAGCCCGCCGGCGACTATGCAGATCGTGATCCCGTCCACGGCGAGCGCCCCTCGATGAGCCGAGGCATCGATGCCGTAAGCGCCACCGGAGATGACGGCCACGCGATCGTGAGCCAATTGCGCCGCCCAGTCGCGCGCCACGTGGTCTCCGTACCGCGTGCAAGCACGGGCACCCACCATCGCGATCGAACGAACAGAGGCGAGTCGGGCATTGGCCTGACCCCACGACCACAGAGCCAGTGGCCTCCTCGGACCCAGGTCCTGCATCCGGACGGGCCACGTCGAATCCCCCGGGAGAAGAACGTCTATGCCGAGGGTCTGCGCGCGATCGAGCAACGCATCGAGGTCGAGATCGGCGAGACGTGCCCCGATGGCTCGAGCGCGCGGAATCCGCATATGTGGTGGACGACCCGACAGGAGCGTTGCCACGACGCTGGTCGGGCTCGAAACGTCGATCAGATCAGCAAGGCCCGGCTCTCCCGGCTCACACGTTGCCGCGAGAGCGATCTGAGCTCGACGTGTGATTCGTTCGTCGTCGCACTCGGGATCTGCCTCCGGAGACGTCGCCTTCATGACGCGTCGTCCCACAACGGTTGGTGAAGCTCAAGCGCCTCGCGCATGTGCGATGCCCCCGGACGAACGGAGCCACCGAGATCGGCAAGGGTCCACGCCACCTTCACGAGGCGCTGAGTCGAACGCATTCCCCCGCTGGTTTCCAGGTAACGGTCGACGATCGCCTGGGCGTCGCTTTCGAGGGCAGTTTCCAGAAGTGTCGAAGGGCCCACCATTGCGTTGGTCGATCCCCACCGGTGCAGAGCTCGTTCCCGCGCTTCGATAACGCGCGCCGCTACTTCACGTGAGGCCTCACCACGTTTTGCTCCGATGACCGGCTGGAGGCGGATGCGCAGATCGATCCGGTCCAGTAGCGGACCGGAGATACGCCGGGCGTACGAGCCGACCGCAGTGGGTGGGCAGTCGCAATGCCGGGCCAGACTTCGCGGCGCGTGCCGGTAACCACACGGGCAGGGATTCGCGGCGATGATGAGTTGAAAGTCAGCGGGCACGTCACCGGACCAGCCAGCCCGGTGCAGGCTCACCGCACCACTCTCCATCGGTTGACGCAGCGCCTCGAGAGCATTGCGCGGAAACTCGGGGGCTTCATCGAGGAAGAGCACTCCCCGATGGGCCAACGACACCGCTCCCGGCCTAACGGAACCACCCGAGACCGATCCCAAGAGGGCCGCCGGACTGGACGAATGGTGCGGGGCTTGGAAAGGAGGCCTCGCGTCTTGCCCGGTTACCTCATCTGTGCCGCCGGCAAGGGCGTGAATCGACATGACGTCCACCGACTCGGAAGCCGACAGATCAGGCAGTATTCCGGGCAGTCGCTCGGCCAACAAGGTCTTGCCAACACCAGGTGACCCGATCATCGCGAGGCTGTGTCGGCCGGCAGCCGCAATCTCTAGCGCGCGACGACCTTCGAGTTGATCCACCACATCTGCAAGATCCGGCTCCGTTCGAACCCTGCGACGGTTTCCCGGATTCGAGTCCCGAATTCCGGTGTGATCACCGGCCACCACCCCCACGGCCTCTTCGAGCGATCGAACACCGACCACGTCCAGATTCGGAACCCGTGAGCATTCCCCCACGTGATCAGCAGGTACCACGATCCGATCGAAGCCAGCCTGCTGAGCGGCACATGCAACGGTTATCGCCCCGGGAATCGAACGCACCTGACCATCGAGCCCGAGCTCACCGACGATGACGAAACTCGTTCCCCGATCCACGTCGATTTGATCGTCGGCGGCGAGCACCCCGATAGCGATAGGCAGATCCAATCCGGTTCCATGCTTTCGAACATGAGCGGGAGAAAGACCGATGGTCACGCGTCCCAAGGGCCAGCGAAGGCCGGTGTTACCGACGGCGCAGCGAGCACGCTGACGTGCTTCCCCGATGGATGTGTCAGCCAAACCCACCAAACCGACGGTCGGCAGACCCTGCGCGACGTCCACCTCGACGGTCACCACGGTTCCGGTCATGCCAGCGATGACCGCCCCGGTCACCTGGGCGAGGGCCATCTCACACACCCCGCAGATGCTCGAGGACTGGCTGGCCAGCCGGCGGCACCGTGATCGATATGACGTCGAACCTCATGCTCGGTGCATGCACCTGCCGCTGATCAAGCCACGCCAGAGCCAGCGAGTGAAGCGCCCGCAACTTGCGCCGGGTAACCGATTCCGCCGGTGTTCCAAAAGCAAGACAACGACGCGTCTTTACCTCGACGATCACGAGGGTGTCCTTGTCGCGAACAACGAGGTCGAGTTCACCGCGCAGATTCGCTCGTTGAGGTCTCCAATTGCGATCGAGTACCAACATTCCTTGGTTCCTGAAGTAGTCGACCGCGAGTTCCTCGCCGAGCCGTCCGAGTTCTTGACGCGTCTGCGCGTCGTTGATGGCTGCCATAAAGCAACCGTGCGGCCGATCAGCGGGCA
>CAJXUJ010000129.1 GCA_913061025.1 uncultured Actinomycetes bacterium
GTCGGCGACTTCGGCTTCCAGCGTGTGCCGGGCCTGCACGAGATCGTCCGCGAGGATGCGCAAACGCGAATCGCGAACATCGGTCTGGATAACAACGGCGCGACGAGCGACCTCCGCCTGTTTGCCCAACGGCTTCAACTGGCGTCGTAATTCAGTGGTGAGGTCCTGGAGCCGAGTGAGGTTGCCCTCCATCGCGTCCAACTTGCGCAACGCCTTTTCCTTGCGCTTGCGGTGCTTAAGAACTCCAGCGGCCTCTTCAACGAATCCGCGACGGTCCTCGGGTGTCGCATGCAAAATCGTGTCGAGCTGACCCTGACCGACGATGACGTGCATCTCACGACCGATACCCGAATCGGAGAGCAGTTCTTGGATGTCCAGAAGTCGCGCGGTCTCTCCGTTGATCGCGTACTCAGAACCGCCGTTGCGGAACAGGGTGCGCGAGATGGTGACCTCGGTGTAATCGATCGGCAGCGCGCCATCGGAGTTATCGATCGTCAGCGCAACTTCCGCACGACCAAGCGGCGCACGTCCCGATGTACCGGAGAAGATGACGTCTTCCATCTTGCCGCCGCGAAGGCTCTTGGCGCCCTGCTCGCCCATGACCCACGCCAGGGCGTCGACCACGTTGGACTTACCCGAGCCGTTGGGGCCGACGACGCAGGTGACCCCGGGCTCGAACTCCAGGGTGGTCGAGGAAGCGAAGGACTTGAAGCCCTTGAGGGTGAGCGTCTTCAGGTGCACGGGCCGAGCATCTCCATTCGAGTGCGTTCCCGCGGGAGGCGGGAATCGGGTGCGGGGAAGGCGCCTTCAGATGCTACCCGCGGGCTCGGGCGCGTCGGCGCACCCACGCGGCGTGGCCGCGCGCATCCGGACGGCCCAGCGACCCTGGCCTGTCACCCTGCCTGTCACCCTGCCTGTCACCCAGGCACGCGCCTTCGCTCCCACCCCTCCCGTTTCCCCCGGAATCCGGGCATTTCGCGTTGATTCCCCCGCTTCCACCCCGATTCTGGCCACGTCCCCCGGATTCCGGGGGAAACGGGGAGGTTGACGAGAGGGGGTGGGAGAAAGTGCGGAATCCGAGAAGAAAGTGGGACGACGACGGTCGACTTCCCGGAGTGTGGGAAAAAGGGTTAGGGGCGGGGGGCGCGCTGGCAGCGGGGGCAGCGGAAGCTCGACCGGTTCATGAAGGCCTCACGCCGGATGGGTGCCCCGCAGCGGCGGCACGGTTCGCCCTCGCGGCCGTAGGCATCCAGGGAACGTTCGAAGTACCCGGACTCGCCGTTGACGTTGACATACAGCGAATCGAAACTCGTCCCGCCCTGGTCGAGGGCGGACGTCATGACGTCGCGGGCATGGTCGAGCAATTGGGTGACCTGACCGTTGGTCAACCGGGACGTCGGGCGCCGCCCGTGCAGTCGCGAGCGCCACAGGGCTTCGTCCGCGTAGATATTTCCGATGCCGGACACCACCGACTGATCGAGGAGCACGCGCTTTATTTCGGTGTCCTTGCGGCGGATCGCACGCGCTGTCGCGAGGTCGTCGAAGTTCGGGTCGAGCGGATCACGAGCGATGTGCGTAATGGTCGTGGGAACACCGTCGACCAGGTCGTCGAGATACATACCGCCGAACGTTCGCTGATCGACGAAGCGCATTTCGCGTTGATCGTCATCGAATCGAATCCGAACCCGCAGGTGCTTCTCATCGTCGGCGTCAATCGGCTGCATCAACACCTGACCACTCATCCCGAGGTGCACCACGAGCGCCGCACCCTCGCTTCGAGCCAGAGGTAGCCACAGATACTTGCCCCGCCTGCTAGCGCACCGAAAACCGTCCCCGGTCAGCACCGCGCGTAGCGCAGCAGCTCCGCCCGAACTTCGACGAACCGAACGAGGGTAGAGAACGTCAACACCGGCGATGGGACGACCGGTGGCCCAGCGGTCGATGCCGCGACGGACGACCTCGACCTCGGGCAGTTCAGGCATCGGATGGGCCGCCGAGGGCGGCGTAAGCCTTCGCGGCGGCCTCCTGCTCGGCAACCTTCTTGCTGCGGCCGCGTCCGGTTCCCAGTACCTCGCCGCCGATCACTGCCTCAGCGGTGAACTCCTTGGCGTGGTCCGGTCCGGTGTCGGTCACCCGGTATTCGGGAACGCCGCGGTCGAGTTCGGCAGAGCGCTCCTGCAGCGACGTCTTCCAATCAAGCCCGGCTCCGAGCTGGGAGGACTCGGCGATGAGCGGGCCGAAGATCCGCTCGATGAATGAACGCGTGGTCTCGATGTCGGTCGACATGTACATCGCACCGATGACCGCTTCCATCGCGTCGGCCAGGATCGATGACTTGTCTTGGCCGCCGGTGCTCTCCTCGCCCTTACCGAGAAGAAGGTACGAGCCGAGATCCAGCGCCCGAGCCACCTCGGCGAGCGCGGTCGCGTTCACCACCGCCGCTCGCAGCTTTGCCAGTTGCCCCTCCGGCTCATCGGGGAAATCACGAAAAAGCCGTTCGGTGACGACGATTCCCAGCACTGAGTCGCCGAGGAACTCCAAGCGCTCGTTGGTCGGCAAGCCGCCGTGTTCATAGGCGTAGGAGCGGTGCGTCAGGGCCTGTTTGAGTAACCCCGGATCCATCCGCTGACCGAGGGTTTGCATCAGTGAGTCCAACGACTCGGGTGATCCCTGCTCGGCGCCGGACACCGTGGCACGCTCCTTTCGGCGAATCGACTACCGAGTGGAAGCCGATGCATGGACGATAGCGAGGACATCGCCGATCGTCCGTGGTTCGGTTGAGATCCGTGGGTCCGTCGTAAGCGAGAGTCGAAGGTGATCGGCCACGAGGAGCCAATCGGTTGGAGTCCCTCGCCAGCCCACCGAGGACAGTGGTGTGTCCGAACGAACGGTGCGCGGGTCCAGATCGAAGGCACGGGCGAACGCGGCGACGTGCTCCTCGGACTCGGTCATGTTGCCAACTCCCCCCGGGAGTTCAACGGAGCAAAGCCACCGAGAGCCTCACGTACCCGGTCGGTCAGAGATCCGGCGTTCAGCAGGGCAGCTCTGCGGATACACGCCACAACCTCGTCTGCACTCGAGGCTCCATGACCAACCACGATGTTCCCCGCCACGCCCAACAGCGAACCGCCCGAGAGGAAGTGCGAGGTCCGCAACACTTCGCGCGCTGGCTCGAAGGATCCATAGGCCTTCGCCATGACTCCGACGGACCAGCGCAGTGCACCCTCCATCGACTTCAGTGCGATGTTCCCGGTAAACCCATCAACGACGACGACGTCTGCGCTCGGCTCACCCACCAGATCGTGCCCTTCGACCGCGCCTGCGTACGCATCGCCGAACTCTTCCTCCAGGCGTACATCGGCCTGCTTGCGCAGATGGTCGCCCTTGCCTCGTTCCCCGCCGATGCTGAGAAGTCCGATGCGGGGTTCGGGTATTCCGATGATCCGCGCGTAGGCCGATCCCGCGGCGGCGAATCGAACGAGATCTTCTGCCGTGGCGTGCGGAGCGGCTCCGCAGTCGACGAGCACCACCGGACCACGCGCGCTGGGAAGTTCAACGGCCAACCCCGGCCTACCCATTCCAGTGATGCGTCCGAGCCCTAGGACGCTGGCGCCCACGGTGGCTCCGGTGTGACCGATGGACACGAAGGCATCCACTCGACCGTCTCGAACCGCCTCGACTCCAACAACGCTGGACAGATCGTCCCGCTCTCGCAAGAGCGCGAGTGTGTCGTGGCTCGAAGCCGTCATCGGAACGCAATCACCGGCGTGCAGCACGCGCAGGCTCGGATGCTCGTCGAGATCGATACTGCGCTCGCGGAGGAGCGCGGCGACGGTTTCATCCGGACCGATCAGGCACAACGAAAGTTCGTTGTCGGGATCAAATCCGGCGGCCGCAGGGTCGGCCAGTATCGCGGCGATGGCGTCGGCAACAACGCCAGGGCCCGCATCGCCTCCGAGCAGGTCGACGGCAACACGGGCCATGGGGAAACTCTGCTTAGACGTCCAGCACCCGGCGCTTGGCGTAGGTGCCGCACGTGGGGCACGCGGTGTGCGCGGGTCGCTTTTCCTTGCACCGAGCAC
>CAJXUJ010000130.1 GCA_913061025.1 uncultured Actinomycetes bacterium
CAGGTCCCCACCATCGAAACCCTGACCGATTCCTGGCAGGAACTCGTCGAGGACGATTCCCTGGACGTTCTCTACATTGCCGTTCCCCACAACCTGCACGAGGAGATCTACACAGCTGCAGCAGCGGCCGGTCGGGATTTCCTAGCCGAGAAGCCGTTCGGCATTGACCTCGGCGCGGCCGAACGCATCGCTAGTGCGATCTCGGACGCGGGCGTGTTCGTGCGGGTGAGCAGCGAGATGCCGTTCTTCCCCGGTGCTCTTCGCGCCTACGAGCACGCCAAGAGTGGTGCGCTCGGTGAATTGATCGAGGTTCGCTCGGCGTTCCTGCACTCCTCCGACATCGATCGAACCAAGCCCATCAACTGGAAGCGGCGCGAGGAAACCTGCGGTGCTATCGGCGTGATGGGTGACCTCGGGATGCATGTTGCGCACGTTCCCCTGCGCCTTGGGTATCAACCGTCGTCGGTCTACGCGTTATTGGACGACATCGTGCGCGAGCGACCGGAGGCCGCTGGGTCTTCGTCGATGGTCCGCTGCGAAACCTGGGACAACGCGTTGATCACCATGCGCGGTACGGAGGCGCGTCATGCAGATCGCGCCTTCCCGATGATCTGGGAAACCAAGCGCATCGCTCCGGGAAACATGAACACCTGGGTCTTCGAAGCGGTCGGCATGGACGGCGGCGTGCGATTCAGCACGCGCACACCCACCTACTTCGAACGTTTTCGGCGCGAGGGCAGCGAACAGATCTGGGAGCAGGTGCAGCCCGGCAACGTCTCCGCGTGGCCGATGGTCAGCGGCGCGATCTTCGAGTTCGGTTTCGCCGACGCCCTGTTACAGATGTGGGCCAGTTACCTGGCCGAGCGCGCCGGTGAGCTCGGCGACCGCTTCGGGACGGCAACGGTTGCCGAGGCCGTTGGTGGCCACCGGGTCTTCGACGCAGCCGCACGATCGCAGGCAGAAGGTCGAGCCGTTACCTAGGAATGCGCTCACTCGGACGCGTCATTCGACGCACCCCCCTGCTGTCGGACCTTCCCCGGGAAGTAGCCGTCCTGGCGACGATCGCCTTCTTCGTCGCGCTTGGCTTCGGGATCCTCATTCCCTCGCTGCCGATCTTCGCGAGCACCTTCGGCGTCAATGCGTTCCAGGCCGGGATGGTCATCTCCGTCTTCGCCCTGGTCCGCTTCGTCACATCCCCACTGTCGGGCGTGCTGGTCAATCGCTGGGGAGAACGGACGGTGCTCAGCAGCGGACTGCTGATCGTCGCGCTCTCGAGCCTGGCCGCTGGGTTCTCGCAGTCCTACGGGCAGCTACTGGTGCTCCGTGGAGCCGGCGGTTTGGGATCGTCGATGTTCACCGTCTCCGCGATGGCGCTGCTCCTTCGGGTGGTGTCCTCGCAACAGCGCGGGCGTGCCTCGAGTGCGTTCCAGGGCGGCTTCCTGTTCGGAGGTGTGGCCGGTCCTGCCGTCGGTGGGTTGGTTGTCGCATGGTCGATCCGAGCACCCTTCTTCGTCTACGCCGTGACACTTCTGGCGGCCACCGCGGTCTCGTTGATCTTCCTGTCCCGGGTTCGCCTGCACGATCGCGAGGAGCAGGTATCCGAGGGCCGCGCGAGCAAGCGTGAGGAACTGCGCAACGCCCTGAAGGACAAGGCCTACCAGGCGGCGATCGGTAGCAACCTGATCACCGGCTTCGTCATCTTCGGTTTGCGCTCCTCGATCGTTCCGTTGTTCGTGGTGGAGGGCCTTCAGCGCGGCGCTTCCCTGTCGGGCATCGGCTTCCTGGTGGCAGCCGGAGTCCAGGCGATATTCCTGCTCCCCGCGGGCCGGATGGCCGATCTGCGCGGGCGGCGCCCCGCGCTGCTGTTCGGAACCATCGCCAGCGCCGGCGGGATGGCGCTCCTCGCGTTCTCCGATCTCGCCGCGAACACCCTCGGAACGGCGGGCCTCGCCGGCGTGATCTTGTTCCTCGTCGCGATGGCCGTCCAGGGGTTCGGCGGCGCCTTCATGGGGTCCGCGCCCGCGGCCCTGGTCGGTGACATCATGGGGGGACGCAAGGGGGGCGTCGTGATCGCGACGTTCCAGATGATGTCCGATGTGGGAGCGATTGTGGGTCCGTTGATCGCCGGGTTGCTAGTCGATGCCTTCGACTACGACTGGGCATTCGCCGCGGGTGCCGCCCTCGCCCTCATCCCGATCGTCCTGGTCCTGCGCATGCGCGAGACCCTCGTTCGAACAGGCGCAGGTGCATGAGCGGCGTCCGAGACCTCCCCCAGCGTCGACGCATGACCGTCATCGGCACCACCGTGCTGACGATCCTCGGTGTGAGCCTCGGGGTTATCGGTTTGGGTGAGTACACCTCGCAGGTGACACCCGCATCGGCCGCGCCGGCAACTACAGACTCCGCCGCTGACTTCGAGGTCCTTGATGGCTCATCGCTTCCGGTGGTCGACGATCCGGGCGACGGATCTGTTGGAGAGACGGCTGCACCGGCTACTCCAACCTTCAAGAACGTTGTGATGGTTCTCGCCGACGACCTTGACTGGAAGCTCTTCGATCAGATTCCCCGGCTTGCTGCGCTCAAGGAGCGCGGCATGACCTTCACCAACCACACGGTGGTGGACTCCCTGTGCTGCCCATCGCGCGTGACCATCATGCGCGGCCAGTACATCCACAATCACGAGATCATCTCCAACATCGAGGCCACCGGTGGCGGCTGGCCGACCTTCAAGCGCCTCGGCGAGGACGAGGATTGCTTGCCGGTCTGGCTGGATAACGCCGGGGTCACCACGGCGCTCTACGGCAAGTATCTGAACGAGTACCCGACTCGCCCCGGCGGCATCCGTGAGATTCCCCCGGGCTGGGACGAGTGGGCGGTTCCGATCTCTCGAGGCGATTCCTACTCCGGATACAGCTACACGCTGAACGACAACGGCGACTTGGTTCGCTACGGCACCAAGCCCGAGGATTTCTTGAACGACGTTCTCAACGAGAAGGCTCGGAACTTCATCGCCACCACCCCCGATCCTTTCTTTCTCTATCTCTCGACGTACACACCGCATAAGCCGTTCGCCACTGCGCCCCGTCACCTGAGCGCACATGCAGGGACCGTCGCTCCTCGCACACCGGCCTACAACTCCTTCGGCGAGAACGAGCCGGATTGGCTCGCAGACTTCCCGAAGCTCAGTAACTGGAAGCTGTCCGAACTCGACCAGGTGTGGCGGAAGCGGGCGCGCTCGGCGGAGACAGTCGCCGATTCGGTCGAGGCGGTGCTCGCTGAACTCGAGGCCACCGGTCGTGACAAGGACACCCTCGTTGTGGTGACCACCGACAACGGCTATCACGTGGGCGAGTACCGGATGCCGAAGGGCAAGCGCACTCCATACGCAGCGGACACGGTCGTGCCGATGATCGCGATCGGTCCCGGTATTCCCGCGGGAGTCGAGGTGTCTGAGATGACCTCGACCATCGACCTTGCCCCGACCTTCACCGAAGTCATGGGAGCCACGTCTCCGGACTGGGTTGATGGGCGATCGCTAGTTCCCTTCCTCGCGGCGGGACAAGCACCCGCGGACTGGCGTAAGGCGGCTTTGTCCGAATCGATTGGCGAGACCAACAAGAACGATCCGGACTACCTGCCCTACATCCCACCGCCGTTCTCGGCCCTGCGTACGGAGCGTTGGCTATACGTGGAGTACGACGACGGCAGCACCGCCCTGTACGACCGATTGACGGACCCGTACGAGCTGCGCAACATCGTCGATTCGGTGGATCCGAACTTCGTCGCAGCACTCAGCGCGCAACTCGCGCAACTCGATAAGTGCGCCGGGCCTTCGTGCCGTCAGGCGGATGCAGTGACCATCGAAGATCCGCTCCCGCAGGGCGCTGCCTAGATCGTTCCCTCTTGGCTCAGGCCAAGGCCTTGTCGAGGTCGGCGATGAGGTCGTCACTGTCCTCGATACCCACACTCAGGCGGACCAGATCGGCGGGGACCTCCAGCGGGCTGCCGGCCGCCGACGCGTGCGTCATCCGACCGGGGTGCTCGATCAACGATTCGACGCCACCGAGTGATTCACCGAG
>CAJXUJ010000131.1 GCA_913061025.1 uncultured Actinomycetes bacterium
ATCGAGTGGCCGATCATCCGCGACATGGACACCTTCATGTACGAGCGGCAGCACGGCACGGGTCTGGAGATCGGTTCCTATGCCCACCGCGCGATCCTCTACGAAGCGGACGAGATTCCCTCGAACGAGCAAGCGGCTCTTTCGCCAACGGAAATGCCGTTCACCCAGGAGGACTTCGACCTTCAGGACGAGCACGCGATGGAGCTCATGCCCGACATCGTCGGTGATGAGTCCATTGGCGAGAAGTACGCGTGCAACGGCCTGCTCTCGCTGACCCCGGACGGTGCACCGATCCTCGGTGAGACGCCGGAGGTCAAGGGCTTGTGGTCCGCCGCAGCCGTGTGGATCAAGGAAGGTCCGGGCGTTGGTAAGTCCATCGCCGAGTGGATGGTCCTCGGCGAGCCGGAGATCGACCTGCACGGAGCCGATGTGGCGCGCTTCTACGAGCACCACAAGACGCGCGAGCACATCACGGCTCGCACGGGTGAAGGCTTCATCAAGACCTACGGGATCATCCACCCGGGCGAGCAGTGGACGAGCAACCGCAATGTCCGGCTCTCGCCCTACTACGAGCAGGAGAAGGCCCTCGGCGCCGTCTTCTACGAGGCAGTGGGCTGGGAACGTCCCTTCTGGTACGAGTCCAACGCCGGACTGGTCGAGAAGTTCGGCGATGCCGTCATGCCGCGTACCGCGGAATGGGACTCCCGCTGGTGGTCGCCCATCATCAACGCCGAGCACCTGCAGATGCGAGAGACCGCGGGCATGATCGACCTCACCCCGTTCGCGATCTTCGACATCGTTGGCCCCGGTGCGCTCGGTGTCGTCCAAAAGTGCGCGGTGCGTCAGATGGATGTGGCCATCGGCAAGGTCATCTACACCCCGGTGCTCAGCCAGAGCGGCGGATTCAAGTCCGACCTCACCATCATGCGGTTGGGCACCAACCACTTCCGCGTGGTGACAGGTGGCGCCCACGGCATGGCAGACAAGAAGTGGTTTGCCGATCAGCTCCCGGCTGACGGCACCGCCCAACTCCAGGATCTGACGTCGTCGATGACCACCCTCGGCGTCTGGGGTCCGAATGCCCGAGCGATCATCCAGTCCTTGACCAAGGACGACATGTCCAACGAGGGATTCCGGTTCGGCACCTGCCGAGTCATCGAGATGGGTCCGCTGCGCGTCCTTGCGTCGCGTATCTCGTACGTCGGCGACCTCGGCTGGGAGCTGTACCTACCGATCGAGCAGGGCGCCAAGTTGTGGGAGATGGTCTACGAGGCTGGTCAGTCGCACGGACTCATCCCCGTTGGCGTCGGCGTCTACGGCACCACGGGCCGGCTCGAGAAGGGCTATCGCGCGTACGGCGCCGAACTCGACGCCGAGTACAACGTCATCGAAGCCGGCATGGCGCTGAAGAAGGTCAAGGACGCCGATTTCATCGGCAAGGAGGCCTACATCAAGCACCGTGAAGAGGATCCTGTCGCGGTGATGTGCACGCTGTCGGTCACCGATCACACGAGTTCCAGCGGCGAGAAGCGCTACATGCTGGGCATGGAGCCGATCTTGACGCTGGATGGTGCACCGATCACCGACAAGCACGGTCGTCGCTCGTTCGTGACGAGCGCCGGTTCGGCGCCATCGCTGGGCAAGCACCTGCTGATGGCCTACCTGCCCCCCGAGCACGCGGTCGAGGGCAAGGAGCTCCTTGTGGAATACCTCGGGGAGCGCTACCCGGTGGTGGTGGAGCGCGCGAGCTCCACACCGCTGTTCGATCCCACGAACGAACGGATTACGGCCTGATGGAAATCTGCGTATGCATCAAGCGCTATCCCTCACTCGGCAGCGCGATCATGCTGACCGACGACGGCATGGCGATCGACACCGACAAGCTCGGATTCACCCTGAGCCCGCATGAGGAGTGCGCGGTCGAGGCTGCAGTGCAACTCAAGGAAGAGCACGGCGGCACGGTCACGTTGATCTCGATGGGACCCGAGGGTGTCGAGGAGCAAATCCGCGAACAGTTCGCGATTGGCGCCGACCGTGCGATCTGGATCCACTCGGATTCCACCGACGTCGATCCGCAGGCCGCAGCTAAGGCGATCGGGGATGCGATCGAGGCGGACGGCACCGCCTTCGATTTGATCCTGCTCGGCTCGGAGAGCGCCGACAATGCCAACGCCCAGACCGGTGTGCGCCTCGCGCACCGGCTCGGTCGACCGGTGGCGACGGCGGTCAAGGGCATGACAATCGCCGACGGCGTTGCCACCTGCGAGCGTGCGGTCGGCACGATGCGCGAGGTCTACCAGGTGCCACTGCCGGCAGTGATCACGGTGAAGGACGGTCTGAACATCCCCCGGTACCCATCGGTCCCCGGACGGATCAAGGCCCGCAAGAAGCCGATCGAGGAAGTGCCGGCGAATCTCGATGCCCCGCGCATCGAACTGCTCGGACTCACCGCACCGATCCGCGAGTCCAAGGGAGCTCAGGATCTCGGCGCCGGCGAAGAAGCAGCCGACGCTCTTGTTGACGTCATGAAGCAGATCGGAGTGTTGTCATGATCCTCGTCTATGTAGATCACGACCGCGGTGAGATCGATCCGCTCGCTCTCCAGGTGGTCTCGGCGGCGCGTGGCCTCGACGACGACGTCCAGGCCGTGATCGTTGGACCCAACGCGGAGAAGTGCGCCGATGAGCTCGGATCGGTGGGTGTTCGCACCGTGCATCACGGGACGCACTCCTCCATCTCGGACTACGCACCGCTCGCCAGCGCGCGCGCAGTGCTGACCGTCATGGAGCGCACCGATCCGCGCGCCGTGCTCGCGGCCGGCACCCCGCGTGGCAGCGAAGTGCTCGCGCACATTGCAGCGATCCGCGATCTCCCTTTGGTCACCGAGTGCAGTGAGATCACGCTGACCGGACCGGACACCGCCGAGGTGACGCGAGCCCGCTGGGGAGGCAACCTGCTCGAGCGGAGCAAGGTCACAGGTGCGCCACTGCTGGCTACTGCGCAAGCGCACGCGTTCGCCGTGGTGGACGAACCGGGAACGGCTCAGGTGGAAGCCTTCGACGTTCCGGTCACCGATGCTGATGTTCAGGTCGGCATCGTCGATCGCACGGGTGCGGCCGCAACGGGAGTTGGCCTTGCCGAAGCCAAGGTGGTCATCTCTGGTGGTCGTGGCATGGACGGTCCGGAGGCGTTCGCGATGCTCGAGGAACTCGCGGACATCCTCGGTGGCGCCGTCGGGTGCTCGCGCGTAGTGACCGCAGCGGGATGGCGTCCGCACGCCGAGCAGGTCGGCCAGACCGGCACCAAGGTCGCGCCGGAGTTGTACCTCGCGTTCGGAATCAGTGGAGCCACCCAGCACATCGCCGGGTGCAAGTCCGCAAAGACGTTGATCGCGGTCAACACCGACGGTCAGGCCCCGATCATGTCCCACGCTGACTACGCCGTCGTAGACAACCTGCACACGCTGCTGCCTGTGCTCATCGAGAAGGCCCGCGCCGCCAAGGGCGCGTAGCGAACACAAAGAGAACAGGAAGCCCGATGCCTACCGATATCGAAATCGCCCAAGCGGCGACGCTTAAACCGATTGCCGAGATAGCGGAAGTTGTCGGGATCCCCGACGAGGTTCTCGAGCCTTACGGGAAGACCAAAGCCAAGGTCGAACTGGAGTGGTTGCTGCAGCAGCCCGTCCGACCCGAGGCGCGGATGATCCTGGTGACCGCGATTAGCCCTACCCCACCTGGTGAAGGCAAGACCACCACCACCGTCGGTCTCGGTGATGGCCTCCGGCACATCGGCAAGAACGCGATGATCTGCTTGCGGGAGCCGTCGCTTGGGCCCGTCTTCGGTATGAAGGGCGGCGCCGCCGGCGGCGGTCATGCGCAGGTGGTTCCCATGGAGGACATCAACCTGCACTTCACGGGCGACTTCAACGCGATCGCGCTCGCGAACAATCTGCTCGCAGCCCTGATCGACAACCACATCCACCACGGGAACGCGCTCGGCATCGACGTTCGTCGCGTCACGTGGAAGCGCGTGGTCGACATGAACGACCGCGC
>CAJXUJ010000132.1 GCA_913061025.1 uncultured Actinomycetes bacterium
CGATGTGCAGCAGTGAAGTCATGGGGGACCCTTCTGTGAGTAGTTGACCGTTCAATAACCAGGACATTAGTTGAGTCTTCAACTAATGTCCAATCGGCCCCCTACCGAGTCAGTGGGTTCGCCTCGACCCCTTCGGTGATCACCACCAGCACCGTGCTCGAGCTATCGATTCCCAGGTTCGCTCGGCGTTCATCGGAGCCCGAACCGACCAGGATGTGCCGCGCAGCGGCGACCCCCGAGCCACCGCACGGACCAGCCCCGACCCCCATTGCGGCGAGATCGCGAGCCGCAGCAAGCACGTCGGCATCGGACACGGTCACGGCACCGTCCAGGCCATCGCGGATCAGCGGCCACGCAAGCATCGACAGCGTTCCGCAGTTCAAGCCGGACATGATGGTGGAACCGGTCTCGACCGTCACGGGTTCACCCGCGGCCAGGCTCGGCGCCACGCACGCGGCCTCCTCTGGTTCCACCGACACCACCCGGGCATCGCCATATGGGTGGTAGTGCGCAAGGGCTGCCTGCAACAGCGAGCCGACGCCGGTCGGCACGAGCACCAGATCCACGCCTGAACGACCCAGTTCGGCAAGCTGCTCGTCTGCTTCCGCGAACAGCGTCGCGTATCCCTCCACGATCCACCCCGGAATCTCTTCATAGCCGGGCCACGCGGTGTCCTGCACCAGAACGCAGCCGGGTGCGGACCCGGCCTCGGCAGCGATGGCCACCGCGTGGTCGTAGGAGCCACCGACCTCGCGGACCTCTGCACCCTCATCTCTAATCGCCTGCACGGCACTCGGATGAACCCCGTCGGGAATCACGATCAACGCCGAATGTCCGAGTTCCCGCGCAAACCTGGCAACGGCGCGACCATGATTTCCGTCCGTCGCGGTCACGATCGTTGCCGGTCCCGTCACATCCTTGACAGCGCGGTGGATCGCCCACGAAGCACCAAGTGCCTTGAATGCGGGTAATCCCAATCGCGTCGACTCGTCCTTCGCAACCACCCGACCCACGTTCCACTCGGCCGCCAAGTCAGGCAGATCCACCAGGGCCGTTGGCGCATACCCCGGCAGTGATCGGTGGAAAGCTAATGCGGTTTCATCGGCCGCAGTGTGAGGCCAGCTGCCTGAACGGGAGTGAGGAAACCAAGTCACCGGCTCATTCTTCCTTCGGCACCGATCTTTCGAACGCCGAGACTCGAGTTCGCAACGCATCTAGGCTCGTCAAGGACAACGACAAAGGAGAACCGGTGGCAGCAGATCTCATCCTGAAAGCTTCGAGCATCATCACGATGGATGAAGGGAACGCTCGGGCTGACGCCTTGGCTATCGATACGAGCACCGGTGACATCACCGCGATCGGCTCCGTTGCTGATGTCCAGGCTGCCGCCCCGGGTGTGGAGGTCACCGATCTGGGATCAACGGTTCTGATGCCGGGGTTCATCGACGCCCACAGCCACCCGGCACTGAGCGGCATGATCACCCAGCCTCCGGCCTACTGGATTGCCCCATACGTCGGCTACCCGAAGTACGCGGACGTCCAGAAGTTGTGGAAGGAAGTCGACGCCAAACTCCCCGAAGGCCAGCCAGCCCTGTTCACCGGCCTCGACCGACTCCTGCAAGGTGCGCCGGAACTCACCAACACCGACATCGATGCGTTCTTCCCGACGCGTCCGGTTGTGGTGATCGACAACTCCGGTCACGAGGCCTACTTCAACACCGCCACCATCACCGCGAACGGTTGGGCTGACAACAAGCCACCCGCCGATCCGGTGGGAGCACGCTTCGGTCGCAACGACGACGGCACGTCGAATGGTCGCGCATACGAAACCGCCGCGGTCCTTGCTGCAGTCGGGAAAGTCTTGGGCGAGGCGGTCCCGCATCCACTGCTCTCACTCGCGAAGTTCATGCAGATGATGTCCAGCAATGGCATCACCATGACCACCGAGCACACCTACGAGAGCAATCTGTTCAAGGCCTACGCGGCTTGCGCCAGCGTCGATGGCACGCCAACACGTATCGCGCTCTACCACATGTCGATTGAGGACACCTGCGGCGAAAAGCTCGCGTCCCCGAACCCAGACATGCTTTGGAAGCAGGGCATCAAGTTGTGGGCGGACGGTTCGCCGTGGGTCGGAACCATCGCGTCGTCGTTCCCGTACCTCGACTCACCCGTTGTCCAAAAGGCGAACATTCCGCTGGGTCCCGGTGGTGAATCGATGATGAACTACACCCGCGCTGAACTCGACGAAGTGCTCGCCAAGCATGCTCCGGAAGGCTGGCAGTTCGCCTTCCACGTCAACGGCGACGTCGGCCTGGACATCGTCCTTGATGCCTATGAGCATGCGCTCGTCGAAAACAATCTGATGGGAACCGACCACCGCTGGCGCGTTGAGCACGTGGGCGGTTGTCGTGGTGACCAATTCGATCGGGCTGCATCCCTGGGCGTGACTATTTCGCTGCTTCCTGCGCAGTTCATCTATTGGGGCGATCTCCTCGACGGTCAGATGTTCCCCACCGAGATCGGCAGTATCTGGATGCGCGGGGGAGACGCAGTTCGATCCGGTGCCCTCGTCACCTTCCACAACGACGGCATGGTGAGCCCACCGATCCCGCTGCTGAACATTCAGGCGATGGTTACCCGCCGCACGCCTTCGGGAACCCTGCACGGGCCTGAACAGCAGATGAGCCTGGACGACGCCATCAAGGCCCACACGATCAACGCTGCGCGTCAGCTAGGGCGAGACAAGGACCTCGGATCCCTCGCAGTTGGTAAGCGTGCCGACCTCGTAGAGCTATCCGCAGATCCATACGCGGTCGACTCGAACAAACTCACCGAACAGATGAAGGTCCTCGGCACCTGGGTCAACGGAACAAAAGTCGATACCGATGCCTTCATCTCGAGGATCGAGGCGATCGACCCGACGGAACATGAAGGTTTGCATGAAGCAGCGATGTCTCACACGTGCTAGCGGGCGGAAAAAGCCTGTGGGGTGAGTGACGGGACTTGAACCCGCGGCATCCGCGACCACAACGCGGCGCTCTACCAGCTGAGCTACACCCACCGCGGCCCTCTTTCGAGAGCGCTGGGGAAGTCTACCCGTGGTCCACTACGTGGTTGTTGCCGAGTTCCCTTGCGGTGGAAGTGTCGGGTCCGGGGAGGGGAACCATCACCGCATCGCGGTAGTAGCGGAGCTCGGCGATGGACTCGCGGATATCGGCCAGGGCTCGATGGTTTCCGGTCTTTTCCGGGGTGTTGTAGTAGGCCTTGGGGTACCAGCGCTTGGTCAGTTCTTTGATGCTGGAGACGTCCACCACTCGGTAGTGGAGGTGGGCGTCGAGGTCGGGCATGTAGTTCGCGAGGAAGAGGCGGTCCACGTAGACGCTGGAGCCGGCCAGGGGTGCCTTGCGGGCATCGGGGACGTGTTGCTTGACGTAGTCCAAGACTCGTTGTTGGGCGTCGTCGAGGGTGGTGCCCCCAGGGATTTCGTGGATGAGGCCGGACTCGTTGTGCATCTTGACCACAACGTCATCCATGTTCTCCAGGGGAGCGTCGTTGGGTTTGATGACGATGGAGACGCCCTCGTCGATCTCGGTGAGGTCGGCTTCGGTGACGATGCAGGCGATCTCAACGATCTCATCAGACTGCGGATCAAGTCCGGTCATCTCGCAATCGATCCAGACCATCCGGCCATTGGGCGGGTTGGTGGGTTGTTCCGCTTGCGCGTCGTTCTGCTCGTCACTCACCCGAACACCCTATGGGCAGGGCTGCGTGCTGGTTTCGGTGCTCAGTCTCCGAGCCAGCGAACCAGGTCCGATTCGGTGACGATTCCCACGAGGCGACCGTCGGCCTCGATGACCGGCACCGCCTCAGTGGTGGAGTGGGACATGGTGGCTGCCGCTGTGCGGGGATCGGCATCCGGTCCGATGGTGGAAACGGGTACCCGAGCAAGAACGTCGCTGACCCTCTTGCGAGACAGGTGCTCGGAGGTGGCCGGAACCTCGGCGAGGATGTTCCG
>CAJXUJ010000133.1 GCA_913061025.1 uncultured Actinomycetes bacterium
AGGCGGAGGAGACCACCGAGGGCTGATGCCCACCCGGCCCTCGGCCGGAATGACCCGAAAGGACGCCACCATGGCGAAGATGAGCACCGAAGAACTGCTTGATGCGTTCAAGGAAATGTCCCTGCTGGAACTCAGCGAGTTCGTGAAGGCCTTCGAGGAGACCTTCGACGTCACCGCTGCTGCCCCCGTTGCCGTCGCGGCTGCTGCCCCGGCTGCCGGTGGCGGCGACGCCGGCGGCGCTGCCGAGGAGAAGGACGAGTTCGACGTCATTCTCGAGGCCGACGGCGGCAACAAGATTGCCGTCATCAAGGAGGTGCGTGGACTCACCAGCCTGGGCCTGAAGGAGGCCAAGGAGCTGGTCGAGGGTGCGCCCAAGCCGATCCTGGAGAAGGTGAAGAAGGACAAGGCCGAGGAAGCCAAGGCTGCCCTCGAGGGCGCTGGCGCCACCGTCACCCTCAAGTAGTAATCGCTCGTTCCGAAAGGGGGCCGACCATTGGTCGGCCCCCTTTCGCATGCCTGGATGACGGTCCTTCCATGCCGACGGTTCGGTCACGACCAGGACACGAATCGTGGAATTCCGCCTGTGTCCGCTTGACCTTTCGGCCCTCGCGGGTCACCATCTACGCACGCACACACCCGGTGCGGATCCGTCAGGACGAGGATCGAGCCAGGTGAGGCAGGGGATCGGTTCGCTGTCACCCCCCGCCGCCGGGCCCGATCGAGGGACTGTCGAGAGCACCCCCGGGTTAGACAGCGGCGTGCCCCCCGGGTATGCTGCCGCTTTGCGCTGCCCTCAACCACGCTTCTCACCCGAGCAGTCGTCTGCGCCTAGGCGCGGATTTGACAGTTCGGAGCGAGCAGGTGTGCCCCGGGTCGGTGCGGATGTCGCAGATGCGCCCTGGAAGGAACCGTCTTGGTAGCAAAGACTTCGGTCAGCACCCCTCTGTCCCCGGGCTTGGCCCGCCACTCCTTCGCGAAGATCCGTGAACCCCTTGCGGTTCCCGATCTGCTCGCGCTGCAAAAGGCCAGCTTCGATTGGCTGCTCGGTCGTGAGGACTGGCAGGCGAAGGTTGCCGCGGAGATCGCCGCTGGGAACACCGAGATCCCGCAGGTCTCGGGCCTGAGCGAGATCTTCGAGGAGATCAGCCCCATCGAGGACCTCGCCGGAATGATGTCGCTGTCCTTCCGCGACCACCGTTTCGAGCCGCCTAAGTACACCGTCGAGCAGTGCAAGGAGAAGGACTTCACCTACTCCGCTCCGCTGTTCGTCACCGCCGAGTTCATGAACAACGAGACCGGCGAGATCAAGTCCCAGACCGTGTTCATGGGTGACTTCCCGCTCATGACGGATAAGGGCACTTTCGTCATCAACGGCACCGAGCGCGTGGTCGTCTCCCAGCTCGTCCGTTCGCCGGGTGCGTACTTCGAGCGCTCCATCGACAAGGCCACCGATAAGGACGTCTTCACCGCCAAGATCATCCCGAGCCGTGGTGCGTGGCTGGAGTTCGAGATCGACAAGAAGGATCTCGTCGCCGTTCGCGTCGACCGCAAGCGCAAGCAGCCGGTCTCGGTTCTGCTCAAGGCGCTGGGCATGACCACCGAGGAGATCCGCGAGCGCTTCGGTCAGTACGAGATCTTCATGGCCACCCTCGAGAAGGACACCATCGAGAGCCAGGACGATGCCCTGCTGGACATCTACCGCAAGCTCCGACCGGGCGAACCCCCCACACTCGAGAACGCACGCAACCTGATCGACAACTTCTACTTCAATCCCAAGCGCTACGACCTCGCCAAGGTCGGCCGCTACAAGGTCAACCGCAAGTTGGGCACCGATCTGCCGCTGGACCAGAGCGTTCTCACTCTCGAGGATGTCCTCGCAACCATCGAGTACTTGGTCCGCCTGCACTCGGACCTTCCCACCATGGAGGGTCCGCGTGGCGAGGTCGTCGTCGAGACCGATGACATCGATCACTTCGGCAACCGCCGTCTTCGTACCGTGGGCGAGTTGATCCAGAACCAGATTCGCACCGGGCTTTCGCGCATGGAGCGTGTTGTTCGTGAGCGGATGACCACTCAGGACGTCGAGGCGATTACGCCGCAGACCCTGATCAATATCCGACCGGTGGTCGCTGCGATCAAGGAGTTCTTCGGCACCAGCCAGCTCTCCCAGTTCATGGATCAGACCAACCCGCTTGCCGGTCTGACGCACAAGCGTCGTCTCTCCGCGCTCGGCCCCGGTGGGCTCTCGCGTGAGCGCGCGGGCTTCGAGGTCCGCGACGTGCACCCCTCGCACTACGGCCGGATGTGCCCGATCGAAACGCCGGAAGGCCCGAACATCGGTCTCATCGGCTCACTTGCCACCTACGGCCGCATCAACGCGTTCGGCTTCGTCGAGACCCCGTACCGCAAGGTCGTTAGCGGCAAGGTCACCGACCAGGTCGACT
This sequence comes from uncultured Actinomycetes bacterium, assembly GCA_913061025.1. Classification (GTDB taxonomy): domain Bacteria; phylum Actinomycetota; class Actinomycetes; order S36-B12; family S36-B12; genus S36-B12. The sequence goes on from CAJXUJ010000133.1 coordinate 2,445, forward strand.
ACCTCACGGCCGATGAAGAGGATCGCTTCACCATCGCGCAGGCCAACACGCCGTTGAAGGACAACGGTGCGATGGCCGAGGACCGCGTGCTGGTCCGCCGTAAGGGTGGCGAGGTCGAGTACGTCACGCCGAACGAGGTCGACTACATGGACGTTTCACCGCGTCAGTTGTGGTCCGTCGCCACGGCGATGATCCCGTTCCTCGAGCATGACGACGCCAACCGCGCTCTCATGGGTTCGAACATGCAGCGCCAGGCGGTCCCGTTGCTGCGGGCCGAGGCGCCGCTGGTCGGTACCGGCATGGAGTTCCGCGCCGCGTACGACGCCGGTGACATGGTGCTAGCCGCCAAGGCCGGCGTCGTAACCGAGGTCTCCTCGGATCTGATCACGATCGCCGAGGACGATGGCGACTACACCACCTACGCGCTGGACAAGTTCACGCGCTCTAACCAGGGCACGTCGATCAACCAACGTCCGATCGTTGCCGAGGGTCAGCGCATCGTCGAGGGCCAGGTGCTCGCGGACGGTCCGTCAACCGATCAGGGTGAGCTTGCCCTGGGTAAGAACCTGCTGGTCGCCTTCATGTCCTGGGAAGGGCATAACTACGAAGACGCGATCATCCTGTCGCAGCGTCTGGTGCAGGACGACGTCCTTTCGAGCATTCACATCGAAGAGCACGAGATCGATGCACGTGACACGAAGTTGGGCCCCGAGGAGATCACTCGGGACATCCCGAACGTCTCCGAGGAGGTGCTCGCCGATCTCGACGAGCGCGGCATCATCCGCATCGGTGCCGACGTTGTCCCCGGCGACATCCTCGTCGGCAAGGTCACACCCAAGGGTGAGACCGAACTGACGCCGGAAGAGCGTCTGCTCCGTGCGATCTTCGGTGAGAAGGCGCGAGAGGTTCGCGATACGTCGCTCAAGGTTCCGCACGGCGAATCCGGAAAGATCATTGGCGTTCGCGTGTTCGACATCGATGAGGGTGACGAACTTCCCCCGGGCGTCAACCGCCTGGTGCGCGTCTACATCGCGCAAAAGCGCAAGATCACCGAGGGTGACAAGCTCGCCGGCCGTCACGGCAACAAGGGCGTCATCGCCAAGATCCTGCCGGTCGAGGACATGCCGTTCCTCACCGACGGAACTCCCGTCGACATCGTGCTCAACCCGCTCGGTGTTCCCGGCCGCATGAATGTCGGTCAGGTACTCGAGACGCATCTGGGCTGGGCCGCGGCCGCCGGATGGGAAGTCGACGTTGCCGACCCGCGCGTGGTGAACCTCCCCGAGGAGGTCCAGTCGGTGCAGCCGCGCTCGCGCGTGGCCACGCCGGTGTTCGACGGTGCCCGTGAGGAAGAGCTCGCGACGATTCTCGAGAGCACTCGCCCCACGGCCGATGGCATCCACCTGGTGAACGCCAACGGCAAGGCCAAGTTGTTCGACGGTCGTAGCGGTGAGCCGATCCCCGGAGAGATCTCGGTCGGATACATCTACATCCTGAAGCTGCTCCACTTGGTCGACGACAAGATCCACGCTCGCTCCACCGGTCCGTACTCGATGATCACCCA
>CAJXUJ010000134.1 GCA_913061025.1 uncultured Actinomycetes bacterium
AAGGCAGGGATGCTGCCGTGGTGCCAGACGATGAGTGTGGGGGTCGTCGATCCCGTGATGCTGTCTGTGAGTGTCGAGTAGTCGTCAGGAATCCTCATTGCCTCAATGTTCAGGCCGAGTCGGTGGGCGGTGGGGAGCGCGGTGTCGTGTTCCCGCTTGCTCTTGTAAGCGTGGCTCGGTTCGGTAGCGATGATGCGCTGAGGTTCCTCGAGTAGGGCGCGGGAATCCACGTTGGCGAAGAGCGCGGCGAGCGCACCGGCTCTCGTCCACCCGCGAACCGACAGCGAGTGTTCGTCATGTTCTCCGCTTCGTGTGACACCCTTTTCGGATTTCTCCGGTTTCTCCGCATGGCGGATGAACATCACCGTGGGTAGCGCCATGGGTTACTTGGCAAGGAGTGCGTCGATGCGGGTTGAGAGTGCCGGCGCTGGTTGGGCGCCGACGATGCGCTCGACAGGCTTGCCGTCTTGCGCGAAAACGAGAGTCGGAATGCTGCGGGCGTCGTAGGTCTGGGCCGTGCGCGGGTTGTCGTCGACATTCACTTTGACGACTTTGATCCGTCCTGCGTACTTCGTAGCGAGTTGCTCGAGAACCGGTGCCACCATTCGGCAGGGGCCGCACCACGGCGCCCACAGATCGATGAGGACGAGTTGCTTGGTGTCGAGCGCGCTAGCCATCGATTGATCGGTGGCATCGACGATCCACGGCAGGGCGGCTTTGCAGGATGCGCACTGGGGCTTGCCCGAGGCCGAGATCGGCACGCGGTTTTTCTTGCCGCATGAAGGGCATGTCACTACTTTGCCGTCAGCCATCGCTGTCTCCCTTGGCGTTCTTGGCTGCTTGCTTCATCACGGTTGCACCGCTGACCATGGCTCGCCGCCACGGTGGCACCCCTTCGATTTCGATTTCAAGGCTGAAGCTCAAGACGGTTCGGATGAGCACGATGATTGCGAGCACGCCGACGTTCTCGATCGTCGGATAGACGGCGACGGTGCGCACGAGGTCGCCGGCCACGAGGATTTCCAGCCCCAGGAGAATCGCGCCACCGAAGGATTGCCGCATCGTTTTGTAGGCGACCGATCCCTCGTTGGTTCGCTTGTAGGCGCGCCAGGCCAGGCCGACCGACCAGAAGAGGCCAATGAGGATGGTGAAGGCTGCCAGCAGTTCGAAGAGTTGGGCAACGCTCAGCATGAGTTCGGTGTATGGGATGTAGCTCGCCAGACCGCCTTCTTCCATGGGCTAGGTATATCGCGCTGCGTCGTGCCGGGTCCAGCAGACCTGCTGCCCCTAGGGTGATCCGGTGCTCGCAGTCATCGCCAATCTTGTTCGGGGTGCCCTGATCGGCGTCGCCGAAGTCATTCCCGGGGTCAGCGGAGGCACCATCGCCCTGATCGTCGGTATCTACCGCACGGTCATCGATGCGATCGCGGACGCAGTCCTCGCGCTTCGTCAACTTGTCGGCCTTGCGGAAGGCGGCCCATCCGGACGTGCTTTCGGACGCACCCTCCGTGGTCTGCCCTGGGGGCTGCTCATTCCGGTCGGAATAGGTATGGCGACGGCCGTGGTTCTGGGCGCGAAGTTCATCGAGCCGCTGCTCGAGGAGTATCCGATTCAAATGCGCGCGTTGTTCTTCGGACTCGTGCTCGCGGGTATCTGGATACCGGCCCACATGGTCCAGCGCCTTGGTGGCTGGAAGCTCGGCTACGTGCTCGCTGCACTGGTTGCCGCCGTCGCGCTTTTCTTCATCACCGGCCTACCGCCGGCGACGATCGACAACCCCAGCCCGTTCGTGGTCGCGCTCGCTGCGGCGGTTGCGATCTGCGCGCTCGTTCTTCCCGGTGTCTCGGGATCGTTCCTCCTGCTGTCCTTCGGTCTATACGAAACGACTCTCGAGGCGGTCAACGAGCGCGATCTTGTCTACCTGGGCGCTTTCGCCATCGGAGCGGTCATCGGCCTCGGCTCCTTCGTCACGCTGTTGAAGTGGTTGCTCGCGCATCGAGCGGCAATCACCCTCGCCGTCTTGACGGGTTTAATGGTTGGTTCCCTTCGAGCGTTGTGGCCATGGGAATCGGAGAACCGAGACCTGCTGGCTCCGACGGAGGCGGTTGGTGCCGCCCTGCTTATGGCGGGGGCCGGCGTGCTCGTCGTCGTTGTTCTCTTGGTCATCGAGCGCCGTCTGGGCATGTCCGAGGAGCAGGAAGATCAGGGTTTGATCGCCTAGTCCCTCCGTCCATCACGTACGCTCGGGGCGTGGTGACTTTCGGGAGGCGCCCCACGCTCGCAAGGAGCGCGGTCTTCGCTAGCGCGCTGGTGCTGGCGTCTGTGGCCGCTCACTCGGCGGCTGCCGGATCGCTTCCCGGGCTACCGGCCACGCTCGCGGCTGTCGCTGTCGCTACCGGGTTGTCCGTGGGGCTTGGGTCAAAGCGACGATCGCTTCCTTGGTTGATCGTCTTCCTCTTCGCAGGTCAGATGCTGCTTCACGTTGCGGTTGTTGCCGTGGGCCACCACACGACGTCGATGCTGCCGGGTCCGTCCATGTTGCTTGCGCACCTTGTGGTGGCTGTGGGATTCGCTTTCGCAATCGCGCGCGGAGAATCGATCGTTGCTACATGGGTGCGGGCGGCGTCGCGCTTGCTAGGTGTAACGGACCTCCGGGTTCCGGCCCTTGCTACCCGTCAGTCAATGGTGCAGTGGCGACGAACTCCGGTTCTTGTTTCTTTCGTCGTTGGGTCGAGCCTTTCCTACCGAGGACCACCCGTTCAGACTCGGGCATTCACCTTCGCGTAGTCGCAAGGCCGAATAGGTGCGTGCCCTCTCGATGCATTCATCTATTCAGGAATTCGACTGTGGAAGGTTTTTCATGCGTATTCGTTCTATTGCTGTTGCCGGCTTCGCTGCCGGAATCGTTGTTGCGGGACTTGCGGCCCCGGCTAGTGCTGCCACCGCCCCCAAGCCAGGGAGCACCTGCATGATGTCGGGCGATTCTCGAATCGTCGATGGTCGTGCGTACTTCTGCGAGCCGGGTGATGAACAGAACACCTGGAGCAGTGGGGTCCGATTGAAGAGTTCGGAGCTCGAGATTGATGACCAGTGGGTCAAGGCCGCGAAATCGGGCATGACCGCCGGGTTCGGAGTCATCACCAACCCCACCGACAAGCCCATCACGATCATCGGGGCGCGCTCCCCGCGATACGCGGGCCTGATCCAGTTGCACGAAGTGGCCATGAAAGACGGCTCGATGGTTATGCAGGAGAAGGACGGTGGCATCACCATTCCGGCCGGCGGATCGGTCACGCTCGAGCCGGGTGGCGATCACCTGATGTTCATGCGACTGAAGCAGTCCATCGATGTGGGCGATCAGATCCCGGTTCTGTTGATCACGTCCGATGGGGGCAAGCTCCGATTCAAGACGCTCGCCAAGTTCTATGCCGGCGCCAATGAGAACTACGACGACGGTGGTAGTGGCATGGGCAACGGCGGAATGAGCATGAACTGATGGATTCATCCGAGGACTCGACCCAGTCCAAAGTCACCCGTCGCGGACTACTGACCGCTGGCGGCGCCGCACTAGTCGGCGCCGCTGGTGGCGTAGTTCTCGGACGAGCGACGGCACCGGGGGCGCCGGTAGCTGATGTTCCAGCGCCGGCTGCGGCGACACCATCACCGCGACCGAGCGTGTCCGAGGTGAACGCTGCTGGAGCATCCGCGCGTCAAACGATCGATTTCCACGGAGTGCATCAAGCTGGAGTGGACACACCGGAGCAGACGTACGCGGTGTTCCTCGGGCTCAACCTCGCGTCGAACAGCGCACAGGATGCCGACAGCGTGCTGAGGATCGTGAGCGATGACGCTGCTCGATTGATGGCGGGTGAACCCGCTCTCGGCGATACCGAACCCGAGATCGCCAAGGTTCCAGCTCGGTTGTCGTTCACCATCGGACTCGGCCACTCGCTGTTCGAGAAGACTGGCAGGTCCGACATGGTGCCGACTTTCTTCCCGAC
>CAJXUJ010000135.1 GCA_913061025.1 uncultured Actinomycetes bacterium
ATGCAAATCACGAACGTGACATACGACCAAATCTCGGTCGGTGCGTCATGACGCAACTTGACCTGCGCAAGAACGTCCTTGAGAAGAACGAGGTCCTCGCGGACTCCCTGCGGAAAGACTTCACGTCGAATCACGTCTTCGTCAGCAACTGGGTGTCCAGCCCGGGAACCGGCAAGACCGAGCTACTTACCGGGCTGCTGACCATGGCAAAAGCCGACGGACTGAATCCCGCAGCACTCGTCGGAGACTGTGCAACCGATAACGATGCACAGCGCTTGACAGCGTCCCAAGCGCTTGTTCGACAAATCGAAACCGAAAGCATGTGCCACCTCGAAGCGGACATGATCAGCACCCACCTCGATGGCTGGGATTTGTCCTCGATTGATCTCCTTGTTATCGAGAACGTCGGAAATCTCGTGTGTCCAGCGGCCTACGACCTGGGCGAAGGCACTCGCGTCGCGCTGCTATCGGTAACCGAGGGCGAAGACAAGCCCGTTAAATACCCACAGTTGTTCCATTCCGCTGACGTCGTCGTCGTGACGAAAGTCGACCTCGCAGCGGCTGTGGAATGGGATCGCGATTCTGCATTGAATGCGATCAGGTCGGTCAATCCGACCGCCGCAGTTATCGAAACATCGGCACGCACGGGTGCCGGTGTCCGAGAACTGTTGACCACTCTGCTGACCGACCAACCGGTCAGCAGTCACCGCGAGTACCAGGAGGCACCGTGACGTCAGTGCTGTGGTTCCAAGGCGGAGCATGCAGCGGCAACACAATGTCGTTCATCAACGCCGCAGAGCCGTCCGTCGTCGATCTCATCGTCGATTTCGGACTAGAGATCGTTTACCACCCGACCCTCTCCATGGAGATCGGTCAGGCAGCCCAGGACCTGTTCTGGTCCTACGCCAACGGGGAGAAGGAAGTCGACATCTTCGTCTTTGAAGGCACGGTGATCGAAGGACCCAACGGATCGGGACGCTTCGACATGTTCGCCGGACGCCCGATGAAGGACTGGGTCGATGACATCGCGCCCAAGGCAGGGATCGTCGTCGCCATCGGTGACTGCGCCACCTGGGGTGGGCTACCGGCCGTTCCGCCGAATCCTTCCGAAAGTCGCGGTCTCCAATTCGACCGAGGCGGCAAGAAGGGTGGATACCTCGGCAGCGACTTCACGAGCAAGCTTGGTCTTCCGGTGATCAACATCCCCGGATGCCCGGCCCATCCAGACTGGATCTCGCAGATCATCGTCGCACTCGCCGCGGGCCGCGTCGGTGACCTTGCACTCGATGAGTTGCACCGTCCGAAGACGTTCTTCACGTCCTTCACGCAGACCGGCTGCACCCGCGTGCAGTTCTACAACTACAAGCAGAACCCGAAGAGCTTTGGCCAGGGAATGCGCACTGGTTGCCTCTACTACGAGTTCGGCTGCCGCGGTCCGATGACCCACTCCCCGTGCAACCGCATCCTGTGGAATCGGCAGTCTTCAAAGACGCGTGCAGGCCACCCGTGCACCGGCTGCACCGAACCCGGATTCCCCTTCGGAAACCTCGAACAAGGCACCGTCTTCAAGACACAAAAGGTCGCTGGAGTCATCCCCAAGGATGAACCCGACGGCATCGATGCAGCGTCTTACATGGCACTCGCGGGCCTGTCCAAGGCTGTTGCACCTCAGTGGTCCAAAGAAGACATGTTCGTCGTCTGACGATTCCACCTACCGACTCAGGAGATTTAGAAACATGGCAACAATGAACCTGGATGTCAGCCCACTCGGGCAGGTCGAGGGTGACCTCGACGTCAAGGTGACGATCACCGACGGCGTTGTGACTGATGCATGGACCGAGGCCGCGATGTTCCGCGGCTTCGAGATCATCTTGAAGGGCAAGGATCCGCAGGCAGGGTTGATCATGACCCCGCGCATCTGTGGCATCTGTGGTGGCAGCCACCTGTACAAGGCCTGCTACGCCCTCGATACCGCGTGGGGAACCTACGTCCCCCCGAATGCGACCCGTGTTCGCAACATCGGGCAGATCACCGAAACACTGCAGTCCATCCCGCGATGGTTCTACGCCATCATGGGTCCGGACCTGACTGCCGCTCAGTACGCCGGCGCACCTTCCTACGAGGAAGCTGCACGGCGGTTCGCTCCGTTCGTTGGATCGAGCTACCAAAAGGGCGTCACGATGTCCCAGCTACCCGTCGAGGTCTACGCAATCTTCGGTGGGCAGTGGCCGCACTCATCCTTCATGATCCCAGGCGGCGTCATGAGCGCTCCGACACTGTCGGATATCACCCGCGCTCACGCGATCTTGGATCACTGGGCACGCGAGTGGCTGGAGGGACAGTGGCTCGGCTGCTCGGTCGAGCGCTACCTGCAGATCCAGACGTGGGAGGACTTCCTCGCATGGATGGACGAGAACGAGTCGCAGCACAACAGCGATCTCGCGTTCTTCTACCGCTGGGCCATGGAGATCGGTCTCGATAAGTACGGCGTTGGCTATGGAAACTTCCTGGCGACCGGCACGTACCTCAACCCGGATCTCTACACGAACCCGACCGTCGAGGGCCGAAACGCAGCTTTGATGTCTCGTGCGGGTATCTACGCCAACGGCGAGTGGTTCGACTTTGATCAGGCTCGGGTGACCGAGGACATCACGCACTCGTTCTTCAAGGGCACCGGAGCCCGGCACCCATGGGAGGGAGTCACCGATCCCATCGATCCGGCCGAAGGTGCTGCACAGGACAAGTACACGTGGGCCAAGGCTCCGCGCTACGACGTTCCCGGGCTTGGCTTCGTCCCGCTGGAGGTAGGGCCGCTGGCTCGCCAGATGATCGCGGCCCGTCCTGGCGCCGAGGCTCATCAGGACTACGACCCCTTCACCAAGGACATGATCGACAAGGTGGGCCCGAGCGTGCTTACTCGAGTCCTTGCCCGGACCCACGAGGCTCCGAAGTACTTCGCCTCGGTGAAGAAGTGGCTGGGTGAACTCGATCTTCATGCCGACTTCTACACCAAGCCCGAAGAGCCCATGTCGGGCAAGGGCTTCGGTGCCACGGAGGCGGCACGCGGGGCACTGGCCGACTGGATCGTCCTTGAGGACGGCAAGATCGAGAATTACCAGGTCATTACCCCCACCGCGTGGAACATCGGTCCCCGTGACGGAAGCGAGAACGTCGGACCGATGGAGAAGTCCTTCATTGGCACCCCGGTCGAGAATCCCGACTTCCCCGTCGAGCTCGGCCAAGTCGCGCACAGCTACGACTCCTGCCTGGTGTGCACCGTGCACGCGTACGACGGCAAGACCGGACGCGAACTCGCGAAATTCCAAATGGGTGGCGGCTGATCGGCCAGCATCCACCACGTAACACCTCTCGGGACCCCGGCACCACATCGGTGTCGGGGTCCCGTGTCCCCTCCCACACCTGACAAGGAACTCGAGTGCTCACGCCCCCTCCTACCGACACCCTGATAGTCGGCTGCGGAAATCTGATCCGTGGTGACGACGCGGCTGGACCAGTCCTCATCAGGCTGTTGAGCGAACGCTCGATTCCTGCCGGCGTACGTCTAGTCGATGGGGGCACTGCTGGGATGGATGTCGCCTTCGCCATGCGCGGAGCCCGCAAGGTCGTGATCATCGACGCTTCCCATATCGGCGTGGACCCGGGCACCATCCACCGAGTACCCGGTGAAGAACTCAAGGACCTTTCACCACCCGAGGGCAACCTGCATCGTTTCCGCTGGGATCAGGCACTCGGCTTCGCTCAATGGTTACTCAAGGACGAGTACCCCGAGGATGTGACCGTTTGGCTAATCGAGGGTGAATCCTTCGAACCGGGCGCGCCACTGACGGCGAGTGTGCAGACTGCAGTGGAGAGGGTCGTGGACGAGATCCACGCCGGTTTGGAGGCAGGTGATGGACAGTGATTGGGAACCACCTGACTTTCCCTACGTGGAAGAAGCAATGTCCGCCGATTACACAGTCGTGGAGGAGTC
>CAJXUJ010000136.1 GCA_913061025.1 uncultured Actinomycetes bacterium
GCAACGAGCGAGGACTCACCCGATGCGTCCTTCGCCGGCGAGCACGACACGTATCTGTGGATCCGTGGGGGCGACGACGTCGTTGATGCCGTTCGCCGGTGTTGGGCAAGCCTGTTTACGGACCGTGCTACCTGCTATCGCGCGGAGATGGGCTACGAGCACCGTTCGGTTGAAATGAGTGTGGTCATCCAGAAGATGGTGCGACCGATCTCCGCGGGGGTGGCATTCACACTCGACCCGTCCAATGGTGATCGATCGCAAATCTGCATCGATTCGGCATGGGGATTTGGAGAGGGTGTGGTGTCCGGTGAGATCACGCCCGACAACTTCCTTATTGACAAGGTCATGTTCGAGATTGGCAGGCGAGAGATATCGAACAAGGCCCATGAGTTTCGTCTAACCGACCACGACACCGTGGAGAAGGTTGAGACGGATGAAGAGCGCGCTACGTCGACAAGCCTGACGGATGCGCACATCAAAGCCATCGCCGCGTTGGCGAAGGAGGCCGAGAAGCACTACGGCTGCCCGCAGGACATCGAGTGGGCTGTGGATGCGGATCTGCCGGAGGGGGGAAATGTGGTCCTTCTGCAATCACGACCAGAAACGGTATGGAGCAAGAAGGAACGCAAGTCCGTTGCAGGGGGTTCCAGCGGAGACTTCATGGCGAGCATCGTCTCGACTCTGATGAATCCATTGCACGCCCAAAAGCACTGACGTGTTCTGTCCGTAGCCAAACGAAAGGAAGTCGCATGCCTGACAGTTTCCCCGGTCCCTTCGAGATCGAAACGCCCGAAGGCGCCGAAGGCTGGCAAGAGATGTACAACTACTCCTCGATGTTCTCGCCAGGGCGGCGCGAAGAAGAGGAATCGATGTTCTGGTTCCAAGATGGGGTGCATTGGCCCAACGTTCTTACTCCCTGGGATGCCACCTTCTTCGAGTTTGGCATCGCGTCGCTTTCCCAGTACAACACGCGCCACCTCCAGGTGCCGCCTGCTAACGGCATCGCGTTCCGTATCTTGAACGGCTACGGCTACCTCACGCCTATTCCGGCTGACCCGGCAACCATCGAAGAGCGCGTAGCGAACTTCACCGAGCGCGCTGGCCACTACTTCATGAATTGGAACGATCTATACGACAACTGGATGGTCAAGATCCGTGACCTTGTCGGCGAACTAGAAGCATTGAATTTCGATCCACTTCCCGAGATCGAAGATGTAGACGAGGTCGTGAAGTCCGGCTCGGGTCTCGGAACTGGGTACAAGCTTCTTGACAGTTACCACCGCCTTGTCAGCATGTGCCTGAAGTTGTGGAACTACCATTTTGAGTTCCTGAATCTCGGGTACGCGGCTTATCTGGACTTCTTCATGTTCTGCAAGACGGCATTCCCGAATATTCCCGATCAGGCAATCGCCAAGATGGTTGCTGGCGTGGACGTCGACCTGTTCCGCCCCGACGATGAGCTCAAGCGCTTGGCCCGGAAGGCGGTTGAGTCCGGTGTCGCCGAGGCATTTGCCGCCGGTGATGTCGAAGCAACGTGTCAGATCCTCAAGGGTTCATCGGAGGGTCAGGCATGGATCGCCTCGTTTGAGGAATCCGCGGAGCCGTGGTTCAACTTCTCGACCGGATCTGGCTTCTACCATCACGACAAGATCTGGATCGAGAACGTCGAGGTGCCGTTTGAGTTCATCCGCAACTACATCGACAAGGTGCAGGCTGGTGAGGATCTGAATCGCCCTGTCGAGGCAATTCGTGCCGAACGCGATCGAGTCGTCGCTGAATACACTGAACTTCTCGGCTCGCCCGAGGACAAAGAGGCCTTCGAAGGCAAGCTCGGCCTTGCTCGCGTGGTGTTCCCCTATGTGGAAAACCACAACTTCTACGTCGAGCACTGGAGTCATTCGGTTATTTGGCGCAAGATGCGTGGTCTCGGAGAGACCTTCGTCAAGGAGGGCTTCTGGGCGGAGGCCGACGACATCTTCTACCTCAAGCGCACCGAGGTTGAGGATGCGCTGTGGGACTACTACAACTCCTGGGCAACGCCCGAGACTCCGGCCGGTCCGGGCTACTGGCCGCCGATCATCGAAAAGCGCAAGAGCATCTGTGAAGCTCTGTCGAAGTGGAAGCCGACTCCTGCGCTCGGCACTCCGCCGGAAGTAATCACCGAACCGTTCACCGTCATGTTGTGGGGAATCACGTCCGAGAGCGTGAACTCCTGGCTCGGTGGCGGAGACGCAGCTGAGGGCGAGTTGCGTGGCATGGCGGCTTCGCCGGGCGTGGTCGAGGGAGTCGCGCGCGTGATCTTCTCACCCGATCAGATCGGCGAGATCCAGGACGGTGAAATCCTGGTTGCTCCGCTGACGGCACCGAGCTGGGCTCCCATTTTCGGGAAGATCCAGGCAACCGTCACCGACACCGGCGGCATGATGAGTCACGCTGCGATCGTGTGTCGCGAGTACGGTCTGCCGGCGGTTACGGGCACCGGCTTCGCGACCACGAACCTGACCACAGGTCAGCGGATCCGAGTAGATGGAACCAACGGAACGGTGACCGTTCTCGACTAGCGAGACTGAACCCGGGGCCGGTCGGGACCAAAGTCCTCTTCTGGCCCCGGGTTCCGTCCGGCGGGACGACCCACTTGTCCCCCGGAACAACACGAATAACCCTTAGCATCAGCCGTGAGGAAGGGAAGTAGGCCATGCTGACAGTGGAACAAAACGAGGAACTGACCCAAGTGGGTCCGGGCACTCCGATGGGGGAACTGCTGCGTCGGTACTGGTACCCGATCGCATTCGAACAAGACTTTGACGACGTTTTCACCAAGACAGTCCGATTGTTGGGTGAGAACTGGACGTTGTTCAAGACTCCTAAGAGCGGCCGCTACGGGATTGTCGCCGAAGCGTGCCCTCACCGTCGCGCTTCCCTCACATACGGCGTCGTGCATGAGGATGGAATCCGCTGCGGCTATCACGGCTGGAAGTGGGATTTCGACGGCAACTGTTTGGAGCAGCCGGCCGAGGCCGATAATCAGAACTTCCGTGATCGTGTTCAGCAGAAGGCGGGCAAAGCCGAGGTCATGGGCGGCATGGTCTGGGTGTACGTCGGACCGGATCCGGCGCCCGAACTCCCGCGCTTCGACGTCTTCGTCATGGACGGTGTGAAGGATTGTGGGTACACGACCCTTCCGTGTAACTGGCTGCAGATCATGGAGAACTCTGTGGACCCGCACCACGTCGAGTGGCTCCACGGCCAGTACTTCGAGTTCCTCGGCCAGACGGAGGGATTCGATGCCCCCAAGGCCTTCCAGAAGAAGCACATGAAGACGGGCTTCGATGAAATGGAGTGGGGAATCCTCAAGCGTCGTGTGCTCGAGGGTGGAACCGAGGAAAACGACGACTGGAAGATCGGGCATCCACTTGTGTTCCCGTTCTACATGCGCGTAGGTGGCGCGGGCATTGATCAGATGCAGATCCGCGTTCCGATCGATGACACCACTACCTGGAAGCTCTTCTACTCCAACCACGCGCCCGAGGGTGCTGAACTTCCTGAGCAGGAGCGACCTGTCTTCTACGAGTACTTGTGGAAGGACGAGAACGGCCGCTTCATCACTGACTACATCGAGGGTCAGGACGTTATGGCGTGGGTTTCCCAGGGTGCCATTACTGACCGTAGCCAAGAGCACCTCGGCCGATCCGATGCTGGCGTTGCGATGCTGCGCAAGATGTTCAAGGAGAACATGAAGAAGGTGGCGAACGGAGAGGATCCGATTGCCATTACGCGAGAGAAGCACGATCGCATCGACCTTCCGTGCGAGCGCGACAAGTTCGGTGCAGAGCGAGAGTTCGCCGAAGCCTGGATAACCGGGGGGTCGATGCGGTACAGCCCGATCAAGCAGGAGTTACTCGATCTTCACGACAACGCGTGGGCCAA
>CAJXUJ010000137.1 GCA_913061025.1 uncultured Actinomycetes bacterium
TCGGCACGCTGGGCAAGGTCCTCGGTCCGCGCGGCCTCATGCCGAACCCCAAGACCGGAACGGTCACCATGGACGTTGCCAAGGCTGTCGGCGACATCAAGGGCGGCAAGATCGAGTTCCGGCTCGACAAGCACGCGAACTTGCAGTTCCCCATTGGCAAGGCGTCGTTCTCGGCTGACCAACTGAACGAGAACTTGACGGCCGTCGTCGATGAGATCAACCGCCTGAAGCCGTCCTCTGCAAAGGGTCGCTACATCAAGAAGGCGACCGTGTCGTCAACGATGGGCCCGGGAATCATGATCGATACGGCAAAGACCGAGGACGACGATCTGTAGATCTCTTCTTCGCTGGTTCTTCACGGGGCCGCTTGTTTCGTCACCGCAGCCAAGTACGGTGATGAAATGAGCGGCCCTGGTGTTTGTCTGCGGCTTTCCACGCGACTACGAACTGTCGGATGATCTCCGCAACAGATCTCACGATGCCTTCGGCTGCTCCTGACCCGAGGCCCGAGGCGTTCACTTCCGCGGCGGACTGGTCACTCGAACGTGTTTCTACCTTGAAGTCGGATGCGACTATCGCAGTGGTGATACCGGCTCGAGACGAAGAGCAGTCAGTCGGTGACGTTGTGTCGGCTATCGCGCATGATCTCGGCGGGTTCGTCGATGAGTTAGTCGTGATGGATTCACTCTCCAGTGACCGAACCGCCGACGTTGCACGGCAGGCCGGTGCCCATGTCTTTTCCGTTGCAGATATTCGACCGGACTTAGGTGTGCATCCAGGCAAAGGCGAGGCGCTGTGGAAATCGTTGTTCGTCACACGAGCCGACATCGTCGCCTTCATCGATGCCGATCTCACTGAGTGGGGGACACACTTCGTGCGCGGGGTGACCGGACCGCTCCTCGCTGACCCACAGGCGGTCCTCTGCCGGGGGTTCTACGACCGAGTACTGGACGTGGATGGACACCCAACGCTGGAGGGGGGACGAGTCACGGAGTTGGTCGCTCGACCCTGGCTTGCCCTCTTCCGCCCTGAGTTGTCTCATGTGGTCCAACCGCTCGCGGGGGAATGGGCCATCCGGCGCGATGCATTCGAGCGAATGCACGTTCCCATGGGATACGGCGTCGAACTCTCTACCCTGCTCGACGTCCACGATCGGTGGGGTCCAGGCGCTATCGCTCAGGTCGACCTTGGTCGGCGCGCACACCGCCACCAGAACATTCACGATCTGTCGGCCATGGCGACGGAGATACTCGCGACCGCGGAGCGAAGGCGTGCCCGCTCCGGTGGCCTCGCCATCCCTCCGGCCGCGACCGAGGCAGTTCAACTCGCTCAGCTTTCGGAAGAAAGGGTGTGGAAGGAACGCACCGTCGTCGTGGCCGAACGGCCACCGGCGATCACCCAAAGTTCTTTTTCTGGTTGACCGACCCCTATCTGCCGTCCAGACTGTCCCAACTAGCGTCGGCCCGCGGCGCAGTTGGGGTTGGGGAGGGTGTGCGTGGAGTACCACCTTCCGCTTACCCACCCTCTGCTCCAGACCGTTGACGTCAGCGTCGCATTCGGGGGCCTGCAGATCCTCGACGAGGTGAGTATCGGAATCCCCCAGGGCTCGGTCACCGGCCTCATCGGCCCCAATGGAGCAGGCAAGACCACCGTCTTCAACGTCATGACCGGTTTCGTCAAGCCTGACTCCGGCAAGGTGAAGTTCGAGGGCAAGCGTCTTCGACACATCAAGACCCACCACCTCACCAAGATGGGGATATCCCGCACTCTCCAGGGTGTTGGGCTCTTTCCGTCGCTCACGGCGCTTGAGAACGTGATGCTTGGTGCTTCCGGCCACGTCCGATCAGGCATTGTGGCGGACGCACTCGCGATGCCATGGACCGACGCCGAGCAACGGCGGGTTCGGGAGAAGTCCGAAGCCGCCATGGCCGAACTCGGGGTCCTCGAGGAGGCGCACCGCCTGCCCGGTGAGATGCCGTACCCCGTCCAGAAGCGGGTTGCTCTAGCCCGAGCCCTCGTCAGTGATCCCAAAGTCCTCCTCCTCGATGAGCCCGCCGGTGGCATCGGCGCAGCGGACATGCACGAACTCGGACGATTGATTCGCAGTTGGGTTCCGGAGAGAACCGTCCTCTTGGTTGAACATCACATGGAACTCGTCATGGAGGTTTGCGACCTCATCTGGGTACTCGACGCCGGCAAGGTCATCGCCGCCGGCACGCCTGATGAGGTGCGCAACGATCCGGCCGTTCTCGCTGCCTATCTCGGCGAGGACGAGGAAGAGTCGGTGCACTGATGCTTTGCATCGAAGGGCTGTCGGTCAGTTATGGCGCTGTTGAAGCGCTCAAGGATGTTTCCCTCGAGGTCCCTCCGGGTCGAGTCACCGCGGTGATCGGCGCGAACGGGGCGGGGAAGTCGACGCTCATGCGGACGCTGGCTGGTTTGGAGAAGCCCAAGTCGGGCCGGGTCGTCTTCAACGACGAAGACATCACGGGAGGAAAGCCTGAGGACATCGTTCGGCGAGGCATCGCTCTCGTTCCCGAAGGGCGTTCGACGATCCCGGATCTCTCGGTCGAAGAGAACCTCAAGCTGGGAGGGATGTGGCGGACTCACGCGCAGCGCGGCACCTCGCTGACCCGTGTGTATTCGCTTTTCCCGGTTCTCGGTGAACGACGCCATCTTGGTGCGGACACTCTCAGCGGTGGTGAGCGTCAGCAGCTGGCGATCGGCCGCGCCTTGATGACTGGACCTCAGGCCTTGCTGCTTGATGAGCCCTCCCTCGGACTCGCACCACTGATCGTCACCCAGATCCTCGAACTCGTCAGCCAGATGGCGAAGGATTCCGGCCTCGCGGTGCTGCTCGTCGAGCAGAACGCGGCCACGGCGCTCCGCGTCGCCAAGACCGGGATCGTCTTGAACCTCGGGCAGATAGTGAAGAGCGGGCCGGCACACGACATCGCACAGGACGAGGAGCTGCGACATGCGTACCTCGGTTACTAGTTCCTCAGGTTCGAGTTCATTGGCCACCGACAGGGGAGGCAAGCGATGACCAACTTCATCGACTACCTGCTCGGAGGCATCAGTTCCGGCGCCATCATCGCGCTGATGGCACTGGCCCTTGTGCTTGTCTGGCGCTCCACCCGAGTCGTGAACTTCGCCCAGGTCGGACAGGCGATGTTCACGACGTTCATCGCGCTGACCATCCGTGACCTCACGGGTTCCTGGCTCATTGGCCTGGTTGTTGCCATGGTCTCCGGTCTGATCGTGGGCGTCATCGTTCACTTCCTCGTCATCCGACCAGTCAAGCGACTCGATACATCAGGCGCGATCATCGCGACCTTCGGCGTGCTCATCGCCCTCGAGGCCTTTGCCGGAATGGTGTGGGGCGGGGATGGCAAGGCCTTCCCGCCGCCAATCAGCAATGCCGGAATCGAAGTATTCGGACGCATTTGGCCGTTCTCGCCGTACGACGTCCTGGTGGTCGGAACGGTCATCGTCCTTGTTCTGGCGCTGTCGATCGTCTTCACTCGGACGTCGGTCGGTTTGGCAATGCGGGCTTCGGCGTTCAACCCGGAAGTTGCACGGTTGTCCGGTGTTCGCGTGAACAGGATGCTGGTTCTCGGTTGGGCGATCGCCGGCTTCGTGGGCGCCGTGGCCGGTGTCCTTGTTGCGCCGCTTTCGACTCTCTCGCCCACGAGCTTCGACATCTTCCTGGTCTTCGCGTTCACCGCCGCCGTCATTGGCGGACTTGATTCCCTCGTCGGAGC
>CAJXUJ010000138.1 GCA_913061025.1 uncultured Actinomycetes bacterium
GTTGATGATGAGGAGAACATCCGGTTCTTGGTGGGCTCGGCGTTGTCGGCGCAGGACTTGGACGTGAGTGCGGTCGGCAGCGGGGCTGATGCGCTCAAGCAGCTGCGTGGCGGAGTGTTTGATGTTGTCGTCTTGGACGTCGGGTTGCCCGACATGGATGGCTTCGAGGTGTTGCGCCGGCTCCGTCTGGATGGTTGGGCTGGCTCGGTGTTGTTTCTTACCGCCCGGGGCTCGACGGAGGATCGGGTGAGGGGTTTGACGAGCGGTGGCGATGACTACATCACCAAGCCGTTCGCGTTGGAGGAGTTGGTCGCTCGGGTGCATATCGCGTTGCGGCGGGCGGGGCGAGTGGAGCGGCGTGAGCTGCGGGCGGGGGAGTTGGTCTTGGATGAGGACGGCCATGAGGTGCGTGTCGCGGGGGAGCCGGTGCATTTGACGCCGACGGAGTTCAAGCTTCTGCGTTTGTTGTTGTCGAACGTGAATCGGGTTGTCACCCGAGGTCAGATCCTCGATCACGTGTGGGAGTACGACTTCGATGGCGAGTCGGCGATCGTGGAGTCGTTCATCTCGGCGCTGCGGCGCAAGGTTGACATCGGCGAGCAACGGTTGATTCACACGGTGCGAGGGGTGGGGTATTCGTTGAGGGAACCGAGGTGACACTTCGGCGCCGGCTGCTCATCGCGGCCGTGGCGTGCCTTGTCGTGGTCGTGGGTGCGTTCGTGTTCGTGGCACAGCGCCAGGTGGGAATCCTGAACGACCAACTCGACATGCAGGTCACGTTGGTCGCGGATCGCGTGCTCCTGTTGGCGTCGGGAGATGCGTCCCCAGGTCCGTTCACGGGGGCCGATACGGGAGAGGTCTATGCGGGTGCGGTCACCGACGAGGGTCTGATCACGTTTGCGGTGCCGGCGTCGACGCCCGATCTGGTGCCGGATCTGAGTGCCTTACAGCGGGCGCCGCTCGGGGTGCTGATCACCATCGGGACCTCCGAGGGCGGCACCGACATGCGGGCCATCGTTCAGATCGTCGATGATCGCAGGCTCGTTGTGGGCCAGTCGACAGCGTCGATCGATGAGGCGATTCGCAGCCTGTGGCTCTCGGGCATGATCGCAACCGTCGCGATCGCCGCCTGCTTTGTGCTGGTGGGGTGGTGGGTGAATCGGTTGGGCGTCCGACCGATCCGCGACGCGACCGAGGTGGCGAGGGCGATCACGGCTGGACGGCGTGACGAGCGAGTTGAGGACACGACGGGCAACACCGAGGCAGCGACGCTGGGCAAGGCGATCAACCTGATGCTCGACTCGACTGCCGAGACCGAGGGTCGGTTGCGGTCTTTCGTGGCCGATGCGTCGCACGAGCTGCGGACACCGCTGACGTCGTTGATGGGGTATGCCGACTTGCATCGCCAGGGCCTGCTCGCGTCAGGGGAGGCCGTTGATGACGCGATGCGTCGGATACGGGGTGAAGCGGGGCGAATGTCCATGATCGTGGAGCACCTGTTCGTGCTCGCGAGCCTCGACGAGGCAGCGGTGCCGATCGAGCGCCAACGAGTCGACGTGGCTCAGCTGCTGGGGGACGTCGCGGCGGATGCTGGCGCCGCGCACCCCGATCGCGTGATCGAGGTCGACACAGCCGCTGCGGTCGAGTTGGAAGCAGACCGGGATCTGCTGTTGCAGGCGGTATCGGTGTTCGTGAGCAATGCCGTGGTTCACACTCCCGTCTCGTCGACCGTTTCGCTCGCAGCGCGAGTGGACGGCAGCTCGCTCGTGATCGGCGTCACCGACAGTGGCCCCGGGATCGCTCAGGAGCACCTTGGCCGGCTGTTTGACCGCTTCTATCGGGTCGATCCCGGCCGTGCTCGAAGCCAGGGCGGGAGTGGGCTGGGCTTGGCGATCGCTCGCTCGATCGCCGAGGCCCACGGCGGAACAGTCGCCGTCGCATCGACGGTCGGGGTTGGTTCGACCTTTCAGTTGCGACTCCCCCTCAGCGCAGCCTGAACGCCACCATTCGGCTCGCCGGCCTTCAGGAAACCTCCAGCGTTCGCTCTAGAGGCCTCCAGAGACGTCCTTCATCGTCGTGACCACGTCCGCCGGCCCGGCGGACCGTTAACGAGAGGACCCGGACATGAAGGCGACCCTGGCGATACTGCTCGCGCTGAGCCTGCTCGCCGCCGCGTGCGGCAACGACGACGACACCCAAGCCAGCAGCGACAGCGCGGAGACCGCAGCGGGCGAGGCTGACACGGCTGAGGGCGGGGATGATGCAGGGCCCGATGCCTCTGATGGGTCCGCGCCCGGCAGCAATGCGCCTGACGACGTGGACCTGCTGTCCCACGACGCCTACTGGGTGGCCGAGGTGGAGCCACCTGGGGCGCCCGCGCCGGTCACGCAAATCAACGACATGTACATCGACATCGAAACGAACAGAGCCACCGTGTACGCCCAGATGCGGTTGATGGGCAACGTCGTTTCACCCCCTCAGGTCGACCCTGGTGAGTGCACCGAGACCCAAGCTGGCGATTGGGTCTGCCATCACCCGAACGCGGTGTATCTGAACGGCTCGGGCGAGGAACTCCAAGCCTCAGACGGGACCGGAGCCTGGTGGGTGAAGCACTCGTGGGTCCTGGGCGGTGAGGGCTACTACAACTGCCCGATTGCCCCGGCCGAGAGCTACGACAACTGCATCGATGTGGAAGGGGTGCTGCTCGACGATGGCATCACCATGAAGATTGGCGGGGTCGAGCCTGGGACGGCCGACAACTTCAACACCCGTGTCCCCCTGATCGATCGGTCGCCGGTCGCGTACAACCTGATCACCTGGCGCGACGACGGCAGCGGGCCGGTCGAAGAGTTCAACCTCGTCTTCGAATGCCAAGAAGTGGTCAGTCCATTCGATGGCAGCGCCCGTACCTGCCCAAACAGCCCGGATCCGACGGGGGCCCAACCGGGCAGTGCCCAAACCGAGGAGGCAGCCGATGGCGAGACTACGGATCAGCCCGGCGGCGGCGGGTTCAGCCTCAACGGCTTCCGCTACTGCGAGATCCTCCTCACAGTCGAGGGCGACAACGGCGCCCCGGTCTCCGAGGTGTGGGGAACCCAGGGCGTAGGACCCTGCCGCGACGACGCCTGGCGCGCGATCGACGCCGATGCGCTGGTCGCCGAGTTCGAGGCGTCGGGAGTCCGCATGAACGGCCCGCGTTATTTCGTGGTCGACGGTTCGGTCGACACCGCGGCGGCCACAGACGACGAGGAGGAACAGAAGGAGATCCGAGCCTACGGGGGTATCGACATGCAGCTTCTTGCAACGATCGACGGCGGCATTGCGGATGCGCCCTACAACCCTGTCCGAGTCCTCAGGACCGCGACCTGGACGTTCAACGCGGGAACCGAGGTGTACGAACTGACCGACTCCGAAGGCAACACCTATCTGATGCAGTCCTACTCACTCATCCAGGAACCCGACCTGACCGCGGATGACCTGGCGTCCCTCGGTGACCGTCTCGAGTTGCCCGACGGCTGGTCCTACAACGCCCGCGTGCTCGATCAGGACATGCAGGTGCCGCTGGCACCGGACGGCGGAGCGATCGTCGTGCAGGACGAACTCGAGAACTCCTACCAGCGATCCTCCTTCTAGGGCCCGATGAGGACACGAAACGCCTCGCAGTGTCCTCTTCGAGGCGTTTCGTGTCATGCCGCTGCCAGCTCGACACTCCACGGAGCGCGTGTA
>CAJXUJ010000139.1 GCA_913061025.1 uncultured Actinomycetes bacterium
TTCCGCGTCACCGAGGCGATGTTCTTCCAGGAGCGGATGATCCACGCTGCGGCGAACGATCTCGGCATGGATCAGGCGGAGTTCCGTCGGGTGAACCTCGTCAAGGACGACATGTTCCCGTATCGCACGGCCTTCGGATTCCTGACCGACTCCGGCCAGTACGCCAAGTGCCTGGATCTCGGTCTGGAGGCGATCGGCTACTCCACCTTCAAGGAGGAACAGGAGGAGGCCCGCAAGCGCGGCAAGCTCCTGGGTATCGGCATCTCGACAATGACTGAGCCGCTCGGTGCCGGTAACAGCCGCGAATACGACATCCTCGGTATCAAGATGTTCGACTCCGCGGAGTTGCGGGTCCACATGACCGGTAAGGCCATCTTGCGCACGGGGGCCAAGACCCAGGGTCAAGGTCATGAGACCACGTGGGCGCAGATCGTCGCGCACGAGCTCGGTATCCCGGCCGACGACATCGTGGTCGAGGAAGGCGACACCGACACCGCACCGTTCGGTATGGGCACCTACGCCTCCCGATCGACACCGGTCGCCGGTGCTGCGGTGGCCATGGTGTCCCGCAAGATCCGCGCCAAGGCCCGCAAAATTGCAGCCCACCTGCTCGAGGTCTCGGAAGAGGACATCGAGTGGGAGTTGGGTCGTTTCTACGTCCGCGGCAACGAGGAGCGCGGCGTGACGATCCAGGACTGCGCGCTCGCGGCGTACAGCAACGTTCCCGATGGCCTCGAGCCCGGCCTGGAGAACAACGCCTACTACGACCCGCCCAACCTGACGTGGCCGTTTGCCGCGTACATCTGCAAGGTCGAGGTGGATCCAGAGACCGGCGTGTGGGACGTGCTGAAGTTCGTCGCTGTGGACGACTGCGGTGTCCGCATTAACCCGATGGTGGTCGAAGGACAGATCATGGGTGGCCTTACTGAGGCGTACGCCATGGCGAACATGCAGTACATCACCTTCGATGAAGAGGGCAACTGCATCGGCGCTAACTACATCGATTACCTACTGCCGACAGCCTGGGAGACCCCGGGCTTCGAGTTGCACGAGGTCGTCACCCCGTGCCCGCATCACCCGATCGGTGCCAAGGGCATCGGCGAGTGTGCGACGGTGGGTGGCCCCGCGGCGTTCGTCAACGCGGTCATGAACGCGATCGAGCACACCGGTGTTCGCAACGTGGATATGCCGCTGATGCCGAACCGCATCTACGAGGCAGTGAAGACAGGCCACGACGTCAGCGGAATGCCGCCGGTGAAGGCCGGCTGACATGACCTCTGGTTCTCGGGCAGCCGATGGCGCCGCCGTCATGGCGCGTGCCGTGGAGTTGGTGGAGGCGGGAGAGTCCTTCACCATGGCCACGGTCGTCTGGCGGCAGGCTCCGTCGTCGGGTCAGCACGGGTCGCGTGCCATCGTCACCGCAGACGGGGAGTTGTACGGCTGGATCGGTGGCGCCTGCGCGGAGCCGGTTCTGCTGCGCGAAGCGCGGAGAGTCCTCGACGAGGGCAAGGCCTCGCTCGTGTGGTTGGGTCAACAGCACGACCTCGATGAGATCCACGTTCCCGAGGGCGTCATGACGATCCCGATTTCCTGCCAGAGCGACGGTGCGCTGCAGATCTTCATCGAACCGGTGATGGCTGCACCGCATGTGCTGATCGTCGGTCGTTCACCGATGGCGGTCACGCTCTTGGATCTGGTCCGGGACCTCGGATGGCGCGGTGACCTCGTGGATGGCAGTGAGTTCACCTGCTGCAAGGTGACGCCGTCGTCCGCCGTCATCATCGCGACGCAGGGTCACGGTGACGAGGACGTCCTCGAAACAGCGCTGAAGGGTGATCCGGCCTTCGTGGGTCTGGTGGCCTCAGCTAAGCGCGGACGTGTGGTGCGCGAATTCCTGGCCGAGCAGGGAGTGGATGCGGAGAAGCTGTCCCGCGTCGAGGTGCCGATCGGCCTGGATCTCGGCCACACCGGTCACCGGGAGATCGCGGTGTCGATCCTCGCCGACCTGGTTCAGCGCCGGGCGAGGGGAGAGCTGAAGCCCCGCTCGACGTCGGTGTCCGCGGCCGCAGTTGCCGCACCCGAGACCGTCATCGATCTCGTATGTGGCATGACTGTGGACGCCGTGCCTGCTAATCGCCCGTTCGACTACGAAGGCACCACGTACTACTTCTGCGCCCCCGGGTGCCGGAAGGCCTTTGAGAAGGACCCGACTTCCTTCATCAATCAGACAACCCAGCAGGAGGCTCCATGCTGATCAACCACTCGTTCCAGATCGATCAGCCGATCGATCAAGTGTGGAACTTCTTCGACAACGTGCCGCTCGTTGCAGCCTGTGTTCCCGGTGCGGACCTCACCAACGAGGTTGGTGACGACCAGTACGAAGGTGACGTCACGATCTCGGCGGGTCCGGTCAAACTCGAGTTCGGTGGCGAACTGAAGATCAAGTCCCGCGACAATGCCAAGAAGGTGATCGTCCTCGAGGGTGCCGGCGCAGACAAGAAGGGCCGTGGAGCCGCGAGCGTCGTACTAGATGCGTCGCTCAACTCGCTGGGTGGGGCCACCCGGGTCGACTTGGCCATCGATCTCACGATCTCCGGCGCTGCGGCCCAGTACGGACGCGGTCTGGTGGCCGACTTCACCGAGGTCCTCATCGATCAGACCGCCGATTCCATGAAGGCTCGGATGACCGCCATCGCCGAGGGGCGAGACCCGATGTCGGTTGGCGCACCTCAGGCGGCCAGCGGTATCTCGATCGCGTTCTCGGCCTTCACCCTCGCAGTGAAGAGGGTGTTCGCCCGCTTCTTCCTGCCCTACCAACCGGCCCCGAGCCGCTCGTAAGGAGAGTGCCATGAGTTTGTGGGGAATCGGAAACCTCATTTTGATCATCGTCGTCGTTCCCGTGTTGGTTGCGTTGCTGAACCGGCTCCTGGGAGCGCTCGAGAGCATTCGAGGCGCCTCCAAGGACGCACTCGACGGGGGAGTCGCGCTCATCGGCGAACTCAACACGACACCGGCCTTGCTTGAGAAGACCGATGACGTCATCAAGGAAGTTGCCAACGGTTCGGTGCGTTACGCCGGCCCCGTCTCGAAGTTGCTTGGTTAGGAGAGCACATGTCAACTGACGCGATCATCACGCTCGTTGTCGCGGCCCTCATCGTCGCGGCCGCGGCCCTGGGCCTGCTTCGTGCCATCTTCCACCTGAAGGCGACGGCGGAGACGCTGGATGCACTCGACGGCGGTGTCCAGGTCATCGTGGAGAAGACCTCGACGGTGCAGCCGGTCGTCACCTCTGTCAACGCGAGCCTGGCACCGGTTCGCTCGTTCGCGGAATCGATCTAGGAGGGCTCGTGGACTTCGCTGGACAGCCCGGCTGGTTGGCCGGATACATCATCGGACTCGTGGTAGTCCTCGTCGTCGTCGTCCTCGTGGTGTCGATCCTTGCCCTTGCGTGGCGGATCGGTAACCAGGCTGGCTCGATCCTCGACGGGCTCAAGAAGGCCGAGAGCAACACCGCCGGACTCGCCGGCTTGAACGAGACCATCGCATCCGCGCTAGCCATCATCGATGGTTTGAAGCGCGGGCGAGCGAAGCTGGGAGGCTGACGTGGATTCACAAGTAGAGCAGTTGTGGACGGTTGCCAACGTTCTCGGCTCCGTCGTGGTGGTCGCCGTGGCCGCGTTGCTGACGCTGCTGGTGATCTTCGTTCACCGCATCCA
>CAJXUJ010000140.1 GCA_913061025.1 uncultured Actinomycetes bacterium
CCTGGCCGCCGGTCAGGATCGCGATGTCCTGCAGCATGGCCTTGCGACGGTCACCGAAGCCCGGAGCCTTGACGGCCACGGAGCGGAAGGTTCCACGGATCTTGTTCACGACCAGGGTCGCGAGGGCTTCACCCTCGAGATCCTCGGCGATGATCATCAGCGGCTTACCCGACTGCATGACCTTCTCGAGAACCGGAACGAGGTCCTTCACCGAGGAGATCTTGGAGTTGACGATCAGGACGTACGGATCCTCGAGCTCGGTCTCCATGCGCTCAGCATCGGTGACGAAGTACGGGGAGATGTAGCCCTTGTCGAATCGCATGCCCTCGGTGAGCTCGAGCTCCAGTCCGAAAGTCTGGCTCTCCTCGACGGTGATGACGCCTTCCTTGCCGACCTTGTCCATCGCTTCAGCGATGAGCTCGCCGACCTCGGCGTCGCCGCCGGCGGAAATGGCCGCGGTGGAAGCGATCTGCTCCTTGGTCTCAACATCCTTCGCCATGGCGAGGAGTTCTTCGGCCACGACGTCGGTGGCCTTCTCGATGCCGCGCTTGAGACCCATCGGGTTCGCGCCGGCAGCGACGTTGCGCAGGCCCTCGCGCACGAGCGCCTGGGCCAGAACGGTTGCGGTGGTGGTGCCGTCGCCCGCTACGTCGTCGGTCTTCTTTGCGACCTCCTTGACAAGCTCGGCGCCGATCTTCTCGTAGGGATCCTCGAGATCGATCTCCTTGGCGATGGAAACACCGTCGTTCGTGATGGTGGGGGCGCCCCACTTCTTCTCAAGAACGACGTTGCGGCCCTTGGGGCCCAGGGTGACCTTCACGGCGTCGGCGAGCACGTTCATGCCGCGCTCGAGAGACCGCCGGGCCTCCTCGTCGAATGCAATCATCTTTGACATGGGGGTCTGTTCCTCCGGAACGTCCGAGTGGAAAGTTGTCACTCTCGGGTGTCGAGTGCTAAAGCAGAAGTTAGCACTCACCCCCGGAGAGTGCAAATTCCCCCGGGCACCCACCCGGGCCGATGTCGGCTAGGCCGAGCCCTGCCGGACGGCTGACCGAGCCGCAGCGAACGACTCAGCGGCCGGCACGGCCGGTGGGAGAACGTCCACGCCGCGGGTGCTCTGGCGCCAGGCCCCGACCAGGGCAACCTGCGCCCGGGACCATTGCTCGATATTGGGGTAGGCGATCCCGGCACTGCCCGCCGCACCGAACGCGATCAACTGTCGGTTGGGGATGTTCGCCGCGGTGTTCTCGTTTGCCGGCAGCCCGACCAGCGGCGATGCCTCGTAGAACGCACGCTGGGCCTTGGCTCCCGGCGCCACATCCTGAACGAGGGCTCGGGCTTCCTCGAGGACGTCGTGCTGTCGAGCAAATGTGGTCACCGCGAGACCGGTGCTCTGGACCAGCGGCGAGGTCTGCTCACCCTTCGCGATCCGTGGAACCGCCGATATCCGGTAGCGGAAATCAACCTCGGTGAGGGCCCGAATGTCATCGGGGCCCGCGATCCAGAACGGCGATTGGCCGGAGAGGAACGCATCTCGAGCCTGCTCGGTGGTGATGGACGAATCGATGAGCCCCGTGGCGTTCCAGGTGTCGATGCGCTCGGAGTTCTCACGGAATGCCGAGTTGTTGATGCCAACCTTCGTCGGATCGACGCTGCCACCGGCGTTGGTGCCGAAGACGAACCCGCCGAGACCCGCGAAGAGTGGATACAGCGCCTGCGAAGCCGGATCGGTCGGCTCC
The DNA here is from genome assembly GCA_913061025.1 of uncultured Actinomycetes bacterium. Taxonomy (GTDB): domain Bacteria; phylum Actinomycetota; class Actinomycetes; order S36-B12; family S36-B12; genus S36-B12. The sequence goes on from CAJXUJ010000140.1 coordinate 1,740, forward strand.
TGACCGAGGGCGAACGGCATGGTGATCTGTCCGTCGCGCTTCAGATCAAGCGCCACCCGGCGCAGTTTGCGGAAAGTCTTCGGTGCTTCTGGAACGAGATCGGCGTTGGTCACCAGGGCGACGTTGCGGACTTGCATGGGTACGCCGTAGACGTTGAAGCCGTAGCGGAATCCGTCCAGCCCCGGTTCAGACAGCGCGCGCTGCGTTCCTCGCTTCAATTCGATCGGTGCCAACAGAGCCGCCCCGGCAAGTTCGCCGGTTCGAGCAGCATCGATCAGGATGAGATCGGGAGAGTCCTGCGGGTCACCTTCGAGCAGGCGCTGGTCGATATCGGCCATCGCACGGACGAGGACCCTCACCCGGTGGCCGTCGACCTCAGCGGGCAGGGCGGCGCGAGTCGCCTTCTTGTAACCCTTGGGAACCCACACGACGATGTCCCGGTCAGCAGCCGAGGCCACTGGAGCCGTGAACGTCGTCGTTGTGAGTGAAAAAGCACAGGTGAGAGCGACCGCGAGCGCGGCCGTGAGCGAGCGGGGGAAGACGCGCACGCGCCTCTAGCGTCCGGTGACCTCGACGCCGAGCCGGCGTGCCGAGCGGGCACGTTGACGTGCAGCGCGCATGCGACGTAGACGCTTCACCAGCATCGGGTCGAACGCCAGGGCATCGGGATTGTCGATGAGTGAGTTGATGATTTGGTAGTACCGCGTGGCGCTCATGTCGAACAGATCGCGGATCGCCTGCTCCTTGGCTCCGGCGTACTTCCACCACTGCCGCTCGAACTCCAGGATCTGGCGATCGCGTTCGCTCAAGCTGCTTCCTGCCGCTTCGTTGTCGAGGCGGACAGCATCCATGGGGCGCTCCTTCGCGGTCACCCCCGGCGGGGGTGGTTCGTCGTGTGGCTCGTCGTTCTTGTTGTCAGTGAGGTCGTCGACACCACCGTGGGGAAGGTGATCGCCATCGTATGGCCTAAATGCCATCGGTGTCATTCACCCCCGGGACTTCGACGCAACGATCCACCAACGCACACCACACTACGTCTTGTTGCGCCACCTTCGACCCCGAAGAATCACCCAACTAAAGCCATAGCCCAGTCCGTTCGTGGCCCAATGCAGGCCCATGGGTGCGATCACGCTGCCCGAGACGATCCGCATCAACGCAAAGATCACACCCGCCACAGCAGTCACAAGAACACTTCCGGCAACCGTGAGGATGTTCGCTCGAAGACCGGTGCCCACAACCGAACCCAGGGCCGGGTTGCGCTCGTGCGTCCCAATACTGGGTAGGACGTGCCAGATACCGAAGAGCACAGATGAAATGACGATTGCCCAGACCACGCCGAACCGGCGGGCGAGCATCGAGAACAGCACCGCACGGAAGGCGATCTCCTCCAGCAACACCGTTCCGAACGGAACTTCGACCAACGCCTGGAAAGCGAGTTTGCCTCCGGAGAGAGCCCCGATGCTCTGGTCCTCGAAGGCTTGCCGGGTTTTTCGAAACAGGCTGCCGATCACGTAGAACGCGGTGACCAAGCCGATGGAGGCCGCCGCCCAGATAAACCCCGAGAGGTAGAACCACCAGCCCAGCCCCATGTCGGTCCACGAGTTCCCGTCCAGCAGACCGATCGCGATCAAGACGACGGATCCGAGGAAGGACCACAACAGGTAGTGGGATTGCGGAGCGACGCGGTTGTTAACGACGTTAATAACGACGAGGGCTACGAGCACCACCGCCAGCGGCCACCAGGCAAGCCCCGGCTGGTACTCAGGTACGTGCCAACCGATCACCTGCCCACGACCTTTCGTCCCGGCATTGTGCGCGCCTTCACCACGAGGTTACTTCCTCAACTAGGACGCCTCGGGTGCGCACAAGGCTCCCCTTAGACTGACGCACCGCGCCCCTGTAGCTCAGTGGTAGAGCAACCGCCTTGTAAGCGGTAGGTCGTCAGTTCAATCCTGACCGGGGGCTC
>CAJXUJ010000141.1 GCA_913061025.1 uncultured Actinomycetes bacterium
GATGTCGACGATCTGGTCACCAGATCGGTGCGCCAGGTCGCCCGGCCGCGCGGATCGATGCCGATCACATCGGTCGAAGGTTTCGCGACGGCAGCGGGTTCGGTCATGGACTACCTCGCGCCGGTGGGCGACGTTCAATCAACGTCGGTTGGCGCCCGCATTCGCACCGCGGCAACCGCCGCAACATCCGCGATCACCACAACCCAGACCCCCATCGACGACGATGTGAGCTCCGGATCATCGACCCGCGCGGACATTCCTCGCAAACGCGTGGGCGTCGGTGCGATCATCGGCCGGCTCGTTGCGGTTGCCTTCGCCATCGCGTTGACGTTCGGCATCGGTTGGTTCGGGTGGCAACAGTTGGTCGGCGGACCGGCCATCGACGAGCAAGCAGCGAGCACTGATTCCTCGATCCTCGAGACCGAGGCCGTTCCCTATGAGGAGAACTTCGATTCCGGGTTGACGGCGGTGCTCCCGATCGAGAACGTCCGCTCCTACGACCCACTCGGTGACAGCGATGGTGATGGCCAACCCGATGGAGCCGACGGTAAGGAGCGCAATCCTCGAGCAAAACTCGCCGCGGACTCCGACGGCACAACCGCGTGGTTGACCAGGAAGTACGACTCACCCAACGTCGGTAACAAAGGCGGCGTCGGATTGATCGTCGATCTCGGCAGCCCGAAGCAATTGGCAACGGTGGAACTCGACCTCATCGGGTTCGGTACCGATCTCGACGTTCGCGTCGCCGATCAGATCCTCGACGACCCCGATCTGTGGACCGAGTTCGCGTCGGTCAACGATGCAGGTCCCGAGATCGCCCTGCGGTCACCGCGGTCGGTGATTGGTCAGTACGTGCTGATCTGGCTCACCGGTCTGCCCGTGATCCCCGATACGACCAATACCGACAACCCCCGCTATCAGGGTGGAATCAGGCAAGTCTCGATTACCGGAACCGATCCGCAGGAGCTCATCGAGGGCGAGTAGTCCCGCCCACGGGTCAGTAGGCTCGCTGCCGTGTCGGAGCAGCCTGATGGAGACGCCGTCACCGACCGCGACCTGCTCCAGTCGCACATCGATGGCGACGCCGAGGCGTTCGGACTTCTCATCTCCCGACACCGGGACCGACTGTGGGCCGTCGCCCTGCGCACCACCGGGGATCCCGAGGAAGCCGCCGACGCCCTCCAGGACGCTCTGATCTCGGCCTTCCGGCGCGCCGACCAGTTCCGCGGCGATTCAGCGGTGACCACGTGGTTGCACCGGATCGTGGTGAACGCAAGTCTGGACCGACTACGACGACGCAACGTGCGCAGCAGCGTTCCGCTGCCCGAGGACGAGGCGCTGGGCAAGGCGGCCGCCACCGCCACACCCGTGGGTCGGGGTGGGATCCCCCGCGATCCGATCGAGGCGCGCGAGAACCAGTTACTCATCGCCCGGGCACTCGCCGACCTACCCACCTCCCAGCGCGAGGCGATCGTCCTGGTCGACGTCGAGGGCTACTCCGTCGAGGAGGCGGCCGAAATGCTCGACTGCCCCGCCGGGACCGTGAAGTCCCGGTGCTCGCGTGGTCGGGCTCGGCTGGCCGAGGCCCTGGGATTCCTGCGGGACGACCGCGACAGCGCCGAGAACACGCCCGAGGGCGAGCGGAACCATCACCCCCCGCCACCCGTCGGACGATCGGGAACAGTTAACAAAGCCCGAACAAACGACCCAAAAGTTGATGATCTGAAAGCAAGCGAACCGGAGGGAGGTGACCACACCGATGAGTGACGATCAGCACGCGGACGATCAGCACGCGGACGATCCAGGACTCCGACCCGTGGGGGACGACCCGTCCCAAGAGCCGTTGTTCGACGAGCGCACCCAAGACGCCGTTTCGGCCGCCCTTCGGCAGTGGGGCACCTCGCTCGATCAGCCGCCGCTGGACCCCGTCCCGGCCGACATCTGGGATCGCATCGCGGCAGCGGTGGAGACGGAGCAGACCGGTGGCGAACCCGCCAGCCGCAAACTCCGAGCACTGCCGGGTCGTAAATGGACCACCCCGCTGGTCGCGGCCAGCGTCGGAGTACTCGCCGTGGCGATCGGTGCCAGCGTGCTCGGGCCGTTCGGTGACGACGCCAGCAACGACCCCGCGATCGTCGCCAGCCAGCAGATCGAGCCGGTCGTGCTCGCCGACGACGAAACAGCGCCCGCAGGTGCCTCCGCCAGCCCGCGGATCCTGCAGGCCGGTTTCGTTCCCCCCGCCAAGAAGGTGATGGCCCTCCCCGAGGATCTCAGCGCCGCCACCATCGCGACCACGGTCGATCAGATCCTCGAAGACGCCGGTGTGGACGAACCCGCGGATGTCCTGGAGATGCCCGAGGAGAATTGGGAGCCGACCAGCGATGGCATGACGTCCGACCCGCAGGTGCTGCGTGATTGCGTCACCAAGGTCACCAAGGTCGAAACCTCCCAGGCACTCCTCGCGCTGCGCACCAAGGTCAACGGCGTGGACGCCGGCCTCATCGTGGTGCCGGAGTTCATGGTGGACATGACGCAGATGGACGGCATGGACGCCGAGAAGATGCGGCGCATGGGACGCCAGATGGGCATCACCACGGTCTACGTGGTCGAGCCCACCTGCGGAATGCTCGACGCCGAGCACGACCCGACTCTGCTTCGCGTTTCGTTCACCTTGGCCCCCTAGGCTTGATGGGGAATAGATACCCCCCGCGGTATCGTTCTCCCTGCCAACAAGCGCCTCGAATTTGGAGTGGATCGCCGTGAGCGACGTCAGAAACGTGATCATCATCGGCTCCGGCCCCGCCGGTTACACCGCGGCGGTCTACGCCGCCCGCGCCCAACTCAACCCGCTGGTCTTCGAAGGGTCGGTGACCGCTGGCGGCGCCCTGATGAACACCACCGAGGTGGAGAACTACCCGGGCTTCGCCGAGGGAATCATGGGCCCGCAACTCATGGAAGACATGCGCAAGCAGGCCGAGCGGTTCGGTGCCGAGCTCGTCACCGACGATGTCACCGCGGTGGACCTCAGCGGTGATGTCAAGACGGTCACCGATGGTGCAGGCAACACGCATTCGGCGCACGCAGTCATCCTCGCGATGGGTTCGGGCTACCGCGAACTTGGCCTGGAGAACGAGAAGCGACTGTCCGGTCACGGTGTGTCCTGGTGCGCAACGTGCGACGGCTTCTTCTTCCGTCAGCAGGAGATTGCCGTCGTCGGTGGCGGTGACACCGCCGCCGAGGAAGCCACCTTCCTGACCCGCTTCGCGGACAAGGTCTACCTGATCCACCGCCGCGACGAATTGCGTGCGAGCAAGGTGATGGCCGAACGAGTGCTGTCCAACGAGAAGATCGAGCCGGTCTGGAACTCCCAGGTGGTGGACGTGCTCGGTGAGGACAAGGTCAACGGCATCGTCATCGAGGACACCGTCACCGGTGAAAAGCGTGAGATCCCGGTGACCGGCCTGTTCATCGCGATCGGCCACGACCCCCGCTCGGAGTTGGTGAAGGGACAAATCGACCTCGACGACGAGGGCTACGTCACCGTCGATGCTCCCTCCACCCGCACCAACCTCAGCGGTGTCTTCGCCTGCGGCGACCTCGTCGACCACACCTACCGGCAGGCCATTACGGCCGCGGGAACGGGTTGCTCGGCGGCACTGGACGCCGAGCGGTTCCTGGCGGACAAAGAGGG
>CAJXUJ010000142.1 GCA_913061025.1 uncultured Actinomycetes bacterium
TCCCTTGCCAACGGAGCGTTCGATTCGCTGCTGGCAGATGTTGCGGCGAGGCAGTTGTCACGCGGACGCCTGGTTCGTCATCGCGTCGAGGAGTGGGAGGCTCAGGCCAGCGGGCTGACCGCTGGAGTTGACGTGGAGTTCCTGGTAGTGCCAGCGGAGCAGTTCCCGGTCGAACTGTGGCCCGCCCTCGTGGGACGCGAACCCGTTGCTCTCAAAGCGGAAATCAACGACGACGACGTCACCGCCTTGCACGTGTCCACCGTTGACTCTGTTTCGGATGACGAGCGTTCCGACTTCGGCGCGAGTCGACCCTTCGTCGATCGCACCGACAGCGAAGTCCGCACAGTGCTGGTGCCTGGCATCACGCTCGTCATTGCCGGTCGCGGGCCGATTGCGGAGGCACTGGCGGCGCAGGGTTCGTTGATGGGATGGAATGTTGCGGTCGATGCCCGCCCCGACATGGTCACTGGATTGACCGCTGCACTGTCCGTTAACGATGCCGTCGTCGTCATGGGACACGACGTTGAGACATCGAGTCGCTGCCTGCAGGTCGCGTTGGAAAGCGACGCCGGCTACATCGGTGCGCTCGGCTCGCAAGCGATGCAGCAGTCACGCGCCGATTGGCTGGCCTACCGGGACGTCACGGACCTGTCGCGGGTGAATGGCCCGGCTGGATTGGACATCGGTGCGGATTCGCCGGAGGAGATCGCGGTATCGATCGTTGCGCAGATCATCGCGGTGCGCCGGTCCCTTGTGAATGCCTGAACAATCCCTGGGTTACATCTTGCGCTCTGTGGCGAGTAGGTGTTGAGTAGCGCCTCAACGGCGAATCGCGCCGTATGTTGTTCGGAAAGAGGTTCGCATGCCGATCGAATCCACCGGCCACGAAGGCGGAAACCCCCGGATGTACGCCCTCGTCGAGGACTCACCTAAGGAAGGTCCCTCGCCCACGGTGTGGGCGTGGCCGCAGTTCATCGACTTCTTGAAGGTTGCCGGCCAGCCCGTTCAGGGCCCGTGGCCGCCGCACCAAGAACCCCGTCCCGACCCCGATGCCGATGCCCTGCCCGTCGCCGTTCGCGACGACCAATCCTGACGCGAAGAGGACTCATTTATGTACCCATCACGTTTTGCCTACGAGGCGCCGACCTCGATCGATGAGGCGATCGCCCTTCTCGATGCCGGCGGGGGAGAGGCCAAAGTTCTCTCCGGTGGCCAGAGCCTGATCCCAATGCTCAAGCTGCGCTTTGCCTCACCGGCGACCATCGTGGACATCAACAACATTCCTGACCTCGACTATCACCGCGTTGACGCGGAGGGCAATCTGCACATCGGCGCCCTGTGCCGGCACGTTGACCTTGAGCAGTCGACCACGCTTGCCGACACGCATCCCACTCTGGCTGCTGCGGCTGAACTCGTCGCCGACCCGATCGTGCGCTCGCGCGGCACGTTCGTCGGCTCGGTCTGCCACGCGGATCCGCAGGGTGACTGGGCCGCGACGATGGTGGCCCAGGGTGGCTACATCGTGGCGCAGGGCCCGAATGGTCGTCGCAAGATCGACATCCGCGAGTTCGTCCTGGGGCCGTTCGTGACCGCCCTGGCCTACAACGAGGTCGCTGTCGAGGCCGTGATTCCCGGTGCCAAGGGCACCCCGCGCGGTAGCTACCTCAAGCTCGAGCGTCGCGTCGGTGACTTCGCGACCGCATCGGTCGCCGTCTCGCTCGACATGGACGGCGACGTCGTGCGCCGGGCCGGCTGCGCGCTAGCCGGGGTTGGCGGTCGGACCATCGACGCGAACGACGCCATCTCGTGCCTCGAGGGCAAGACCCTCACCGAGGACAGCATCGATCAGGCATCGGACGCGGTCGCGGCCGTCGCCGAGCCTCGCACCGACCACCGCGGATCGGATGCCTACAAGCGCCACATCGTCCAGACATTCGTGAAGCGCATCTTGACCAACCTCGCCCGTACCGAGCAGAAGGCAGCCTGACATGACGAGTTTGTACGACGAAGTCCAGACACCGACCGAGGGCGTCCCCACCCGGCGTATCACGGTGGTCGTCAATGGAGAGAAGCGCACCGTTGATGTAGAGCCACGTCTCCTGTTGGCGCATCTGCTGCGCCAGGGTCTTCAGTTGACTGGCACCCACATTGGCTGCGACACGACCAGCTGCGGGGCCTGCACGGTGTTGTTCGACGGCCGTCCGGTCAAGAGCTGCACGATGCTGGCGGTCCAGGCCGACGGTCACGAGGTTGAAACCGTGGAGGGCATGGCATCGGCGAGCGAGTTGCACCCGGTCCAAGAGGGCTTCAAACAGGAGCACGGTCTGCAGTGCGGCTACTGCACTCCCGGAATGATGCTGACGTCCAAGGCGCTCTTGGAGCGCAACCCGAACCCCACCGAGGATGACGTCCGTTGGGCACTCTCGGGGAACCTGTGCCGGTGCACCGGCTACCAGAACATCGTGAAGTCGGTCCTGTGGGCCGCGGAGAAGATGCGCGCTGAGCAAGGAGAGGATGCGTAATGGCTCTCGACGAACTCAAGATCGGTGGCATGGGCGCGAGCCGTCGCCGCGTCGAAGACAACCGCTTCATCCGGGGTAAGGGCAAGTACGTCGACGACGTCGTGCTGCCCGGCATGCTGCACATGGAGATTCTCCGCAGCACCGTTGCGCACGCACGCATCAAGTCGATCGATACCTCGGCCGCCTGGGAGGTTCCCGGTGTCCGGTTGGTGCTGACCGGCGAGACGATGGCCGCCCGCAACCTCGCGTGGATGCCGACCCTTTCGTACGACACCCAGGCCGTGATGGCCACCGACAAGGTGCGCTTCCAGGGTCAAGAGGTTGCCGCTGTCATCGCTGATGATCCGTACATCGCGAAAGACGCCTGCAGCAAGATCGTCGTCGAGTACGAGCAGTTGCCGGCGATCGTTAACCCAGAGCAGGCGCAAGATCCCGAGATGCCGCTGATCCGCGACGACAAGGTCAACCAGACCTCCAACAAGGTCTTCGATTGGGAGATCGGCGACAAGGAGGCAACCGATCGGGCCTTTGCCGAGGCAGATGTGGTCTCGAGCCTCGAACTGCACTACCCGCGCTCGCACCCGTCGCCGCTAGAGCCCTGTGGCTCCATCGCGGACTTCGACCGTTCGACGGGCAAGCTCACGGTGTACATGACCACGCAGGCGCCGCACATCATCCGTGCCGCAGTCGCGATGGTCGCCGAACTCCCTGAGCATCAGATCCGCATCATCAGCCCGGACCTCGGCGGTGGCTTCGGCAACAAGGTGCCGGTGTACCCGGGGTACGTCATCTCGATCCTCGCATCGATCCTGACCGAGCGTCCGGTGAAGTGGATCGAGGACAAGACCGGCAACCTGATCTCGACCGGCTTCGGTCGCGACGTCTACCTCAAGGGTGAGATGGCGCTCCGCAAGGACGGCAAGATCCTGGGCATGCGGATGCACACGACATCCGACCACGGTGCCTTCTACGCCGACGCCCAGCCGACCAAGTTCAAGATCGGTTTGATGCACTCGACCTTCGCGTGCTACGACCTCCCGGCGGCCCACCTCACGAGCGAGGGCTACTACACGAACAAGGCCCCGGGTGGTGTTGCCTATCGGTGTTCATTCCGCGTCACCGAGGCGATGTTCTTCCAGGAGCGGATGATCCACGCTGCGGCGA